>CADBXQ010000007.1 GCA_902798675.1 Oscillospiraceae bacterium | reverse complement strand
TTGCCGCTAAATTTTTCAAGCTCAAAAAGCAAACACATTCTACATTTTACACGTTAATTTGTCATATGTCAAACCAATATTTGCCACGATAGGTTTAATTTTTTGATGCAAATCAAGTATTACTAGGTGTATGATTAATTTTTCGAAAATATGCGAATCTATCGATCAATTTCCTGCAAATTAGCTAAATTGGGATTTTAGCCAAAAAATACACTAGTATCCAGCATTATTTTTAAATTTTGAATTCAAGCGTGAAGTTGCTTGGTGAAACTGGGTTTTAAAAATAAAAATAAAATATTAAAAAAAATAATTTTTAATTTATCTTGTGATCCAAACCTCAATAAAAGCTGATGAAACAGGGAAGTATTGCGGATTGGTAGGCTTCGTTTTTTTGTTACAGTTGGTATGTTAATCATTTGATTATACATTTTGTTTTTTGAGTTTAAAGTTTTCGAGCTTTTTTGCTATTGATTTTTTTATTTGCTTGGGTTATAATTGGTTTGCGTTGGTTTGAAGTGGGTTAGGGTGGTTGGATCGATTCTCGCTATGCTTGTTTTAAAGGGAGGTCTTTTGTGTGTTGATTGGGGAACATAGTCATTTAATTGACGCCAAAGGACGCCTTAATTTCCCGTCTAGAATGAGGGAAGTTTTTGGAGACCGGTTTATCGTGACTCGTGGATTTGATCGCTGTTTGAATGTATACTCGTTGCAAGAATGGTTTAGATTAGAAAGCAGCATTAAAAACCTTCCTCGAAACAAAAGGCGCGATATCGAGCGATTTTTCTTTTCTGGAGCGATTGAAGTTGTTCCGGATAAACAAGGACGAATTGTCATATCTCCCACTTTGAGAGAATATGCCCAGCTTGAAAGAAATATTGTTGTTGTTGGAGCTTCAGACCACGCTGAGATCTGGAATGAGGCGGCTTGGAAAAAAGAATTTGACAGGTTGTCTCCAGAATCTATAACGAAAATTATGGACGATCTTGATTTTTAACAAACTGCTTGGTTTTTTTGAAAGGGGATGAAAAAAATTGAGATTTTTTCTCACAATCCTGTTTTGCTAAAGGAGTGTGTTGAAGGTCTAGAAATCAAGCCTGAAGGGATATATGTTGACGCAACGGTTGGAGGCGCTGGCCATTCAATTGAGATCGCAAAAAAGCTTGAAAGTGGGAAGCTGTTTGCGTTTGACAGGGATCCCGATGCTGTTTTGGTTTCAAAAAAAAGGCTCTCTTCGTTTCCGGCTTTTGTTATAAATTCAAATTTTTGCGAGATGAAAAAGCGCCTTGAAGCCAGGGAAATTCGCGAGGTTGACGGAATTTTAATAGACTTGGGAGTTTCTTCATATCAGCTTGATAATCCAAAAAGAGGTTTTTCATATAGACATGACGGCGCTTTAGACATGCGCATGAGCAAACAGGGGGTGACGGCGGCTGAAATTGTCAATAAATTTTCCGAAGAAGAATTAATTGAGATTTTGAAAAAATATGGCCAGGAGAGGTTTGCAAGGTCTATAGCTTCAAGCATTGTTAAAAGAAGGTCTCAAAAATTAATCCAAACAACCCTGGATTTAGCAAATATAATAAAATTTTCTATCCCTGCAAAATTTCGAAGAAGAAAAAATCCGTGTAAAAAAAGTTTTCAAGCAATTCGAATTGCTGTTAATGGCGAGCTGGAAAGCCTGGAAATCGGGCTTGAGGCTTCGTTTGAGCTGCTAAAAGCCGGGGGGAGGCTTGTGGTGATAACCTTTCATTCGCTTGAGGATCGGCTGGTTAAGCAAAAATATAAAATTTGGAGCAGGGGGTGTGTGTGTCCTCCGAAATCTCCGATATGTGTGTGTGGGAATGTTCCTCGCGCAAAAATAGTAAATAAAAAGGCAATCAGACCCAGCAACTTGGAAATTGCAACTAATCCAAGAAGCAAGAGCGCAAAATTGAGAATTTTAGAAAAGCTTTAATTTTTATTTAAAAAGGGGAGGCGTGCTTGTTAAAATGACGTTCAAAACAAATTTGGCCTATAGCAGGGATGCGTTGCCGCGCGAGCAAAAAAAACCTGCCAGAATCAAAAGAGTTAGAAGGGCTCGAAGGTTTAATCCGATCCGGTCGATATTTGCTGTTTTGATGATTTCGGGATTGCTTGTTTTTTTGATTTTCAGCATGGTTAGGATGAACGAACTGGTTTTTGAGGTGAATTCGCTTGAAAAAGAATATAAAATCCAGCAAAGTGAATATATTAGACTAAACTGTGAGCTTGAGAGAAAGATGGGCTATTCAAATTTAGAGGAATATGCTAAGGCAAAATGGGGAATGAAAAAGCAATCTAGCAATCAAATAATTTATGTTAACAGTTCTTTGGGAAACTCGATTGAAATTGATGAGGAAAATTCAAAAAACATTTTGGACAGCTTGATTGACGCAATAAACAATCTTTTTTCATAAATATAGCTTGTGTGAATATGATAATATATATAGATATGTTTTGAAATTTTGAATTATATCGCAAATTTTTAGTTTGTTTTTGAATATTTTTGTGAGTTTTTGACGCATATTTGATTAGCTCAAAGCGCAACTGTTTGGACTGTTTCTTTGGCGCCAAACCAAATCAAAAAAGGCGATGAAGAAAAGATTTCAAGCTTCCTCGCCCAGACGTTGAGCGTTGAATATGAAAAGATTTTGAAAAAATGTGAATCTAAAACAAAATATGAGATAGTTAAGAAAAAAGTTGAAAAGCCGGATGTTGACAAAATTTTAGATTTTATACATAGCAACCATATTTTGGGGATACACATGGTTGAGGACACTAAAAGATATTATCCTATGAGTAATATGGCAGCTCAAACAATTGGCTTTGTTGGAGGAGATAATCAAGGGCTTCTTGGAGTTGAGCTTTCATATAACAAAGAGCTTTCTGGAGTTGCGGGAAAAGTCACCGGGGTTCAAAATGCCAAAGGGGGCCCGATGCCATATGACTATGAGTCATATTATCCTTCTCAGGATGGAAATTCATTGGTTTTGTCGCTAGACAGCACTTTGCAGCACTACTGTGATAAGGCGCTTGATGAGGTCATGAAGGTGCGAAAACCTGCAAACAGGTGTATGGCGATCATGACCAACGTCAACACAGGGGAGATACTGGCTCTTTCAATCAAACCTGATTTTAACCTAAACGATCCGTTTGTTCTCCCGCCAATTGACCAGTTTCCCGCGATTGAGGGCAAGTCTGAGGCCGACGCCAGAACAGCTGTTTGGACCAACAAGGCGGTTTCAGAAACATATGAACCGGGCTCAGTTTTTAAGGTTGTGACTGGATCGGCGGCTTTGGAGGAAGGAACAATGACGCTAAACAGCACCTTCCACTGCAACGGGTCGTGTGTTGTTGATGATAGGAAGTTTGGCTGCTGGAGGACGTCCGGCCATGGATCCGAAAATTTCACGCAGGCCTTTATAAATTCTTGCAACCCGGCTTTCATAAAAATCGGCGCGTCGCTTGGTCCAAATCTCTTTTTCAGATATTTTTCCATGTATGGAATGACAGAAAAAACCAAAATCGACCTGCCGGGGGAAACCGATTCGATATATGTTAAAGAAAAGGATTTCACTCCCGTCTCGCTTGCTTCGGAATCATTTGGCCAGACCGAGGCGATAACTGCTGTTCAGATGATTTCGGCTTTTAATGCTGTTGTCAATGGAGGATATCTCCACACTCCGCATGTTGTCAATCAGGTTTTAGACAGCAATGGAAACGTTTTGCAAACAATCGGCTCCCAAACAAAGCGCCAAGTCATATCCGAAACAACATCAAACACTATGAGAGGCGTTTTAGAGGGCGTTGTTAAAGGAATAGACGGCAAGGGAACAAATGCGAGCATTCCTGGCTATCGAATTATTGGAAAATCCGGAACCGCTCAAAAGCTAAAACATATGCAGCAAACCGGCCAAAAAACATATGTTAGCTCGTTTGTTGGAGCAATTCCTGCCGAAAAGCCACAGTATTCATTAATGGTTTTGATAGACACTCCAACCGACGGAACATATTACGGCGGAACGATTGCAAGCCCAGTTTTTGCTAAAATCATGAAAGAGGCTGCTCCATATCTCGGAATAGCTCCGGAATATACACAAGATGAATTGGAACATATTTCGGCTATTGTTCCCGCTTGCGAGGGAATGTCGGTTGACCAGGCTCGGGGAAAGCTTCAAAGGTCTGGGTTTAAAAATGTTGAAGTTGTTGGCTCTGGGGGAAATGTTTTAAACCAAACTCCAAAAACCGGAAACAACGTCAGCCGGTCAAACAAAGTGATTTTATACACCGAAAATTTTGAAAACAGGATGATTGGCGTTCCAAATCTTTTGGGGCTGAGTCAGGCCGAGGCAAACAGCGTTTTGGCGGGATGTGGGCTCAATTTGTCGGTTGAAAATTCCGGCGTTCAAAGCCAAAAAGCAAGGGCAGTTTCCCAGTCGCCTTCTCCTGGAGAAAACGTTTTGCGGGGAGCGGTTGTTTCTGTTGAGTTTTTAACGGATGATGAAACGGGATGAACGCTTTTTAATACATTTAGTCATATTAAATATATTTTGTTGGCAAGAGAGGTTTAGGCTTTGAGACTGATTAAACTTTTAGAGGGAATAAACTATAAAGGGGTTGTTGTTGATTCGGAGGTTTGCTTTTTAACCTGTGATTCAAGGGAGGTTAAAGAGGGATGTGTTTTTGCTTGCCTTGCGGGCGTTAACTTTGATGGACATGATTATGCATTTGAGGCCAGTCGCATGGGCGCAGCAGCAATTTTGGTTGAAAAAGATTTGGGAGTTTCAAACCAGATTATCGTTTCAAACTCTCACTATGCATATGCGAAAATGTGTGCTAATTTTTATGGCAACCCTTCAAAAAATTTGAAATTCATCGGAGTCACGGGAACTAATGGCAAGACCACTGTCACCAAAATCATAAAAAATGTTTTGTCTATGGAGAATAAAAAGGTTGGCTTGATTGGAACCATACAAAACGAAATTTGCGACATCGCCATAAAAACTGATAAAACAACCCCAAACCATTTGCAGTATCAAAGTCTTCTTCGAGAAATGGTTGACAGGGGATGTGAATATGTTGTCATGGAAGTTTCTTCCCATGCTCTCGATCAGGCAAGAATTGCAGACACAAAATTTGAAATTGGCGTTTTCACAAACCTCTCCCAGGATCACCTTGACTATCACGAGACCATGGAGAATTATTATCAAGCCAAAAAGAAATTGTTTGCTGTTTCGAAAAAAGCTGTTATTTGCCTAGATGATCAGTGTGGCAAGAGGCTTTCCAGCGAAATCAAAGGGAAAATAGTCACATTTTCTGCAAAAGATAAATCATCAGACTATTACGCAAGCGATGTTCATATAAGCGCAAATGGCGTTGAATATGAATTAATAACCGAAAAAGACAAGGGCAAAGTTTGGTTTAAAACGCCAGGGATGTTTTCTGTATATAATTCTATGGCAGCTGCGATTGTTTGCGTTTTGTTGGGCTGTTCGCTTGATCGCGTTTTAGACGACATATCAAAATGCGAGCCGGTTAAAGGAAGAAGCGAAAACATTCCAACCGCAAGAGATTTTAACATTATATGCGACTATGCGCATTCGCCTGACGGCTTAAAAAACATTCTGGATTCCATACACAGCTATTGTCAAGGAAGGGTTGTGACTCTGTTTGGCTGCGGGGGTGATCGCGACAGGAAAAAGCGTCCAATTATGGGGGAGGTTGCTGCGAAAAATTCAGATTTTTTGATTGTGACGTCGGATAACCCGCGAACAGAAGACCCGGATGAGATAATCAATGATATAATGCTTGGAGTTTTAAAAACAAAAACGCCATATGTTAAAATCACAGATCGCAAGGAGGCAATTAGATATGCGATTGAAAATGCAAAAAAAGATGACGTGATTTTGCTGGCTGGAAAGGGTCATGAGGACTATCAAATTGTTGGGAAAAAGAAGTTGCCGCTTGACGAAAGGAGCGTTGTTAAAAAAATTCTTGCTGATCTTTGATATATTATATATAGACGATTGTCTTTTTGAATTTTAGTTATTTTTGGGAGGAAAATGGATATGGATCCAATAAAAATTGATGATGTTTTAAAAGCAGTTGGTGGAGTTGCTAAAAACATTTCGTGTAAAGAAATAAACAGTGTTGTGACGGATGATCGGGCGGTTAAAAAAGGATGCGCTTTTGTTGCTCTTAAGGGAGAGCGTTTTGATGGCCATGATTTCATACAGTCCGCGATTGAAAAAGGAGCGTCTTTGGTGATAACCGAAAAAGAACAGCTTCTGGTTCCTCAAATAGTTGTTGAAGACACCCAACGAGCTCTTTTGGATCTTGCTTATTTAAACAGGTCGCGTTTTTCGGGAATGGTTGTTGGGGTCACGGGAAGTGACGGAAAAACAACAACAAAAGAGATGGTTTCAAGAGTTTTAGGCAGCAAAATGAAAGTTTTAAAAACAGACGGAAATTTAAACAATGAAGTTGGCGTTTCAAAGACTTTGTTTGGGCTTGATTCTTCCTATGGTGCGGCTGTTGTTGAAATGGGCATGTGTAATACTGGGGACATTTTAGTTTTGAGTCAGGCCGCAAAACCAACGCTTGGAATAATAACAAATGTTGGCGTTTCGCATATGGAAAATTTTGAATCCAGGGATGGAATCCTCAAGACTAAATTGGAAATATTGGAATATATGCCAAAAGGATCAACTTTAATTGTTGGCGGCGACAATGATAAGCTGAAGGATTTAATTCTGCCAAACCACAAGATTGTCAAATGCGGAATTCAAAACAAAAATTGTGAATACTATGCATATAACATAAAAACTGATGGATCAAAAACGGAATTTGATATAAGATATGGCAAAAATGTTGAGCATGTTTTGATTCCGATTTTAGGAAACCACAATGTCATTAATGCGCTTTTTGCCTTTGCTGTTGGGATTATTGCAAAAATTGAGCCCAAAGAGGTTGCTCGGGCTTTGAGTGAATATAGGGGAATTGGCATGCGGCAAAAGGTTTTTGAAGTTGGCGGCGCAACAGTCATCGCTGATTGCTATAATGCAAGCCCAGAATCCATGAAAGCAGCAATAACTTCTCTGATGACGATTTCTTGTTCGGGTCGAAGGATTGCTGTTTTGGGTGATATGCTGGAGCTTGGAGCGATATCAAAACCGGCTCATAGAGAATTGGGGGAGATTGCTTTTGGATTTGGCGTTGATTTAATATATTGCTATGGAGATGAAGCCAGGGAGATATATGAAGGCGCTTTGAGCTGCTGTGAACAAAATTCGGAGCAAAAAATTTGGCATTTTAAAACCAAGGAGGATTTGATTGAAAAGCTTGAATCCGAGGTCAAATCGGGGGATGTTGTTTTGTTTAAGGCCAGTCGGCGCATGCGATTTGAAGACATAATCGAAGCTGTTTTTAATCGGATATAACCCTGAAAGGACGAAAATTTTATGATTTTGATGGCGGTTTTTATAGCAATACTGACCTCTTTTTTGGCAACGTCTTTGCTGGGAATAGTTATATTGCCGGTTTTAAAGCGGCTCAAAGTTGGGCAATCAATCAAGGAGATCGGGCCGAGGTGGCATTTGAGCAAAAACGGAACGCCAACCATGGGAGGCATTTTGTTCATCATCGGGATTGTCCTTGGGATACTTTTTGCGTATTATTTCACTCAAATATCAAAAGACAGTTTGGATGACTTTGAAAGCTGCGATTTAATTCGGCTTTGGGCAGGGGTTTTTTGTTCGCTTGGGCTTGCGGCTGTTGGCTTTGTTGACGACTATATTAAGGTTGTTAGGCGCCAAAATCAAGGGCTTTTCGCAATTCAAAAGACTTTGTTTCAGTTTGTCATAGTCATATCCTATTTTTTAACGCTGATGATGAATGGCTGTTTAAGCACGATTGTTGACATACCCCTGGTTGGATCGGTCAATTTTGGAATTTTTTACTACATAATTTCTATTTTGGGAATATATGGCGTTGTTAATGCGGTTAATTTGACAGATGGCGTTGATGGCTTGGCAAGCTCCGTGACGGCTGTATATGCAATAGTTTTTATGCTGGTTTCAAATTACCTGTCTTTTTACACAATGAACATTTTTGCAGCTGCGCTTTGTGGAGGATGTTTGGGATTTTTAGTTTGGAATTTCCATCCTGCCAAAGTTTTTATGGGCGACACAGGCTCGATGTTTTTAGGGGGGATGGTTGTTTCTCTGGGATTTGGCTTGAATCAACCAATTCTCATCATAGTTGTTGGGATAGTGTATATCGTCGAGGCAATGTCTGTTGTCATACAGGTTGCAAGCTTTAAATTAACCGGGAAAAGAGTCTTTAAAATGAGCCCGATCCACCACCACTTCGAAATGTGCGGATGGGGAGAAGTTAAAATTGTCATGGTTTTTTCAATAGTGACGGCAATTTTTGGTTGTTTAGCAAAATTTTTCATATAGTTTTAAACATGTTAAATTATACGTATAGAAATTTCTTTGGGGCGGAGGCAGATCATGAGAAAAAGCGTTAGGACCAAACCTTTAAAGCCTTCTTTTAGTTTTAAAAATGTTGGGAAAAAATCCACAGGTTTCAGCAGCAGCGACGCTCGGGCTATGGATCCTGTCTTTTTGATCTTGGTTTTTATACTGCTGGCGTTTGGTCTTGTCATGCTTTTTTCTGCAAGTTTTGCCAGAGCATATTACTATAAACAAGGAAACAGCTTCCATTTTATTTTTAAGCAATCAATCCACGCAGCTCTCGGGCTTTTGGCGATGTTTTTTATGTCTAAAATAGACTATAATAAGCTCAGAAAGTTCGCGATGCCTCTTTTTTTGATTTCGCTTTGTCTTTTGGTTGTTGTTTTGTTCATGAAAGGGGATGCCAATGGGATAAAAAGATGGATTCAATTCGGGCCTTTTTTTCAGTTTCAACCGTCAGAATTGATGAAATTTTCGTTGATTTTGCTATTTTCGTCGATGATTTCCGCAAACCAAAGCAAAATGAAAACTTTTGGGTTTGGCGTTTTATTGTTTTCAACCCTGCTTGGAATAGTTGTTTCGCTGATGTATCTTGAGCCGCATCTTTCGGGGATAATTTTGATGTGTTCAATAGCGGGAGTTATGATGTTTGTTGGGGGGACCAGGCCGCGGTGGTTTATAATTTTGTTTTTGATTGCGGGAGCGGCCCTTGTCTATATATTGTTTTTCAAAGGAAACTATATGGGAGGGCGTGTATACTATTGGCTTCATCCCTTTTCCGACCCAATAAAAAACACCATGCAGACAGATCAAAGCTTGCTTGCAATCGGGTCTGGCGGCGCTTTTGGATTGGGCCTTGGGCGATCTCGTCAAAAGTTTATGTATCTCCCAGAGGTTCACAATGACTTCATATTCGCGGTTATTAGCGAGGAGCTCGGAATTGTTGGGGCGGTTGTTGTTATTGTTTTGTTTTTGCTTTTTTGCTATAAAGGCTTTGAGATTGCGTCTAAATCAAAAGACAAATTTGGCACCTTGCTTTGCGCGGGGATTGTTGCTCAATTTGGAATTCAGGCCATGTTTAATATCGCTGTTGTCACTGCAACAGTTCCAAACACTGGGATCAGCCTGCCGTTTTTCAGCTATGGAGGGACGGCGCTTGCGATGCAGCTGGCTGAGATGGGGGTTGTCCTTTCCGTCTCAAGGCATGCGCTGACGCCTAAATTATCCGGCGTTTCAAGGCCTTTGGGAAAGCTTCGACGAATCAGAGGATAGGAAAAAGTGGTATATTTATTTTTTCTTTTTAAACGGAGGCGAGAATATGAACATACTTTTTGCTGCTGGGGGAACAGCGGGGCATATTAATCCTGCCATTGCGATTGCGGATTATTTTAGGGATAACCTTAAAGATGTTAACATATGTTTTGCAGGGACTCCAAGAGGAATGGAGTCGAATTTGGTCCCTCAGGCGGGGTATGACTTTGTTTCAATGAGGGTTCGTGGATTTCAAAGGAAGCCCTCTTTAAAGAATCTTTTCAGGAATGTGGATGCGCTATACTTGCTTGCTATATCGCGATTTAGCGCAAAAAGCATCATACGTAAGTTTAAACCGGATATCGTTATTGGAACAGGGGGATATGTTTCTGGGCCAATCCTTCTGGAAGCAAACAAAATGGGAATCAAAACCGCAATCCATGAGCAAAATGCCTATCCCGGAATAACGAACAAAGTCCTTGCCAAAAGAGCAGACATCGTCTTTTTGGCGGTTGATGAAGCTAAAAAAAGGCTGCCTGAATGTCGAGCGGTTGTTGTTGGAAACCCTGTCAGGAAAAACGTTTTAGAAAAAAATAAATCCCAGGCCAGAAAAATTTTAAAAATGGATGATAATTTTTGCATATTGTCATTTGGAGGAAGTTTAGGCGCGGTTAAAGTCAATGAAATCGCAGCAGATTTGATGGCGTGGCACAGTGCCTTCGGAAAAATAAACCACATCCACGCTATGGGGCGGCTTGGGGTCAAGTGTTTTCCGAAAATGCTTGAAGAGCGCGGGGTTGATTTGACAAAAAATCCAAGAATTGACGTTCGAGACTATATACACGATATGGATATATGTTTGGC
This sequence comes from Oscillospiraceae bacterium, assembly GCA_902798675.1. GTDB lineage: Bacteria > Bacillota > Clostridia > Oscillospirales > Ruminococcaceae > RUG12519. The sequence goes on along the minus strand of CADBXQ010000007.1, from coordinate 13,776 downwards.
GGCTGCAGATTTGGTTGTCTGCAGGGCGGGCGCTTTGACTCTTGCGGAACTTGAAGCAGCAGCAAAGCCTTCAATTTTGATTCCTTCTCCAAACGTCGCTGAAAACCATCAGTATTATAATGCCGTTGTTTTACAAAACAGGGGAGCTGCGGTTGTTGTTGAAGAAAAGTCATATGACAAATTGTTTTTAATACAAACTGTTAAATCCTTTTATGAAGACAGAAATAAATTGAGAGAATATAGCAAAAATGCAGCTAAAATTGCCATATTCGACACCCCTAAAAGAGTTTTTGAGCATGTTATGAATTTGTTTTGATATTATGAAATATGGCTTTAAATTGAAAATATGTGATTTAAGTTATATATTTTAAAAAGACTCACCCAAATTTTGCAATATGCATAAAATAAGCTGTATAGTTACTGTGCAGCGGGGTGGTTATGAATGGAAAAAATAGTTGTAGATGGAGGAAGAAAGCTTGAGGGGGAGGCTCATGTTCAAGGGTCAAAAAACGCAAGTTTGCCGATAATTGGCGCAACAATACTCACTGGCGGTGAAAATGTCCTACATATGTGCCCGATTTTGAAAGACACAATCACCGCGTGCGAAATTTTAAATCTGCTTGGATGCAAAACTGTTTGGCAGGGCAAAACCTTGATAATCGACTCTGGCGGAGTTTGTCGGAATGAGATTTCCAGGGAGCAATATTGGCAAGATGCGGGGAGGCGACGGTCTATTTTCCAGGGGGATGCGATATAGGCAGCAGGCCAATCGATCTCCACATAGCGTCTTTAAAAAAGATGGGAGTTGAAATTTCTGAAAGCTGTGGAGAATTGCGATGCAGGGTTTCGGGCTCAAGGATCCATGGCGCTGAGATATTTTTGTCATTTCCAAGCGTTGGAGCAACCGAAAACATTTTGCTGGCTGCGGCGACAGCTTACGGAGAAACAGTGATAAATAATGCGGCAATTGAGCCTGAAATAAAGGATCTTTGCGACTATTTAAATAAATGTGGAGCAAAAATATTTGGAGGCGGAACGCAGGTTATTAGAATCAAAGGGGTTGAAAAATTAACGCCATGCGAGTATAATATTATGCCAGACAGGATTGTTGCTGCAACGCTTCTTTGTGGAGTTGCTGTCACGGGGGGCGAGGTTTTGCTAAACTCGGTTCGGGCGAGTCATTTAAGCTCTGTTTTGCCCGTTTTAACCGACATGGGATGTGTGGTGCGTGCATGTGAAAACACTATTTTTTTGTATGCTAAAAATTTTTTGATTTCTCCGCAGCCGATTCGAACCATGCCATATCCCGGCTTTCCAACCGATCTTCAGCCGATAATGATGGCGCTTGCGTGTGTTTCAAGAGGGACAACAATCTTTGTTGAAACAATTTTTGAAAATCGTTTCAGGCATGTTCCCGAGCTCAGGCGTTTGGGCGCGTCAATCAAAATTGAGGGAAGAGTTGCTGTTGTTGAGGGAGGCAGGATTCTTAGGGGAGCTTCTGTATATGCAACGGATTTGAGGGGAGGAGCTTCTTTGCTGGTTGCAGCTTTAGCGGCGGCTGGAAAAACTGAAATTTTCAAGGTTTGCTATATCGACAGAGGTTATGAAAAAATCGAGCAGCAATTTTCGAAATTGGGAGCGAGTGTTTTTCGAGCATAGGTTTAATTTTTAAATATATAGCGGCTTAAATAAATAAGGGGAAGAGATGAAAAAAACAAAGAGAACCAGGATAAATTCCAGAGAGATCGCAAAACTCAAAAGCTGTGGGATGAGGAAAAGGCGCAAAAAAAGAGCATATATTTTATATTATATTCTGATTTTTATTATTTTTTTAACAATAAGCATATCTTTATCACTAACTGTTTTTTTTAATGTTGATGTGATTGAAGTTAGAGAAACTGGGAAATATTCGACTGACGACATTTTGGATGCCAGCGAAGTTAAAGTTGGAGACAATTTGTTGAGAGTGAATCTCGAAAAAACAGAGGAGCGCATATTAAATTCTTGTTTAGAGTTGGAAAAAGTTGATGTTAAGCGATCATTTCCGAATAAATTGATTATTGATTGCAAGCCATGTGAATTAAAGTTTTGCTATCAAAAAAATGACGGCAGATATATATATATATCCAGGTATGGACGAATTGTTGAACCAGACCAGCCTTGTTTTAAAAGTGACTTGATGATTTTGAAAATAGATGGTGAAGACCCACAAAATTATCAAAAAGGCGAATATTTTCAAATATCAAAAGAAAATAAAACAAAAATTGACAATTTAATTAGTATTATTGATAATGTTGGGCTTAAAGATGTTAGCGAGATTGAACTTTCTGAAAACGGAGCATATGTTACATATCAAAATCGCGTTATTATCGAAATTTCTGACATTTCAAACGCCCAATATATGCTCAAGATGGCTGCTAATATATTAGATGAATATATAGGAATAAACGAAAATGGAAGAATATTTTTAGATTTTTCGACTAAATCTGTTCATTTTTTACCAGAAAAATGCTAGTTAAAACTTTTGAATTGCGGAAATTTAAAAAAGACACTCGGTTTAAACAGAATAATATATTACAAAACGTTGTTAGATGCTGTTTTAATAAATTAATTTTAACACATAAATATATGGATCCAAAAAAAATTTAATTAAATTGACAAAAAACTATTGAATTTGACCTTTTTGTGTGGTATCATAATTGCTATGCGGCGAGGTTAAGTAAAATTTTGCTATTTTAGTTCGCTTGATTTATGGCGATGAAATATATATTAACAAAATACTAGGTTTTATCCTACTTAACTCTAAAATATTGGACATTGCAAAAGTTTGGTGTATAGGAGGAAGCGGTTTTGGGCAGCATAAAAATTATGCATGATGATGACTATGCAGTAAATATTAAGGTTATTGGTGTTGGAGGCGGGGGCGGAAACGCTGTTAATCGAATGGTTGACTCCGACATGCAATATGTCGATTTTATCGCCATAAACACTGACAACCAGATCCTTTTGTCTTCAAAGGCTAGTCATAAAGTTTCAATTGGAGCTAAAACAACAAAGGGAGATGGCGCAGGAGGAAATCCGGAGGTTGGAGAAAGCGCGGCGGAAGAAAGCAGAGAGGAAATAGCAGCAGCTTTGAAAGGAGCTCAAATGCTGTTTATAACAGCAGGAATGGGCGGCGGAACTGGGACTGGCGCAGCGCCGGTTGTTGCTCAAATTGCTCGTGAGATGGGGATTTTGACAATTGGAGTCGTGACTAAACCTTTCAATTTCGAAGGAGCTTTAAGGATGCGTCAAGCGGAACAGGGAATAGCGCGTCTTAGGGCATGCGTTGATTCTTTAGTTGTTGTTCCAAACGAGCGTTTAAAAATGCTTGATGACCGAAAGATAACTTTTGCTAATGCGTTCCAGGCCGCGGATGATGTTTTAAAACAGGGAGTTAAAAGCATTTCCGAGCTTATCAACACTTCAGGTTTTATCAATTTGGACTTTGCGGATGTTAGCGCCATAATGAAAGACGCCGGATATGCTCATATGGGAGTTTCGAGCGCTCAGGGGAAGGACAAGGCGATAATTGCTGCGGAAAGCGCCATATCAAGCCCGCTTCTTGAAACTTCGATTGATGGAGCTAAAGGCCTGATAATCAACATAACAGCGCCGCCGACGATTGAATTTGATGAAATAGATGCTGCAACCAGTCACATCAGCCAAAGCGTTGACCCTGAAGCAAACATTATATTTGGCGTTGCTTTTGATGAAAACTTGGAAGACGAGCTAAAAATCACGGTTATTGCAACAGGATTTGACACTGAATTTAAAGAAAAGATCAGAAAGACGACGGTTTCTGATGTTAATCCTGAAGAGCCTGATGAGCCGGAGTCTGCTGGAGGATTTGATGACGTGATTGATATGGACGATGATTTCACCAAAATATTGGATATTTTTAAAAATAAAGGTTAGTCACTTTAACGCGCTTTATATATCTTAAAGATTAGAGTTTTTTAAAATGTTTTAGAGTATTTGTGATTATCTATAAAATTTTATTAACGCTTATTAAAAAATATAGTTGGTGTTGTTTGAAAGCGGGATGTTAATATATGTTAGAGAGTCAGAAATTTAAGACAGTTGTTTTTGGTGGGTTTGATAGAGAACATGTTGTCCGATATATAACGAATATGGCTAGCAGATTTAATTCTGATGTTGATTTGCTAAAAAAAGACTATGAATCTCAAATTCAGCAGAAAGATTCAGAAATTTTAGAATATGAAGCTAAATGCAAAATATTTTACGCGGAAATTAAAAATTTAAGAGATGAGATGCTTCAAAGCAACAGAGAATTTGAAGAAGAGATTTTAAAAAAGACTGAGCTAATTGATTTTAAAGACCAGGTTATATGCCAAATGAATAAAAAGATTCAGGATTTAGAGAGCCAACTAGACGCCTTTATAGATGAAAATAAAAAAATTGAAAATAAGATTAAATACGCTGAAATGGTTGCAAAGCAGCGGGTCAAAAAAATCATTCAAAAGGCAAAGTTAAAAGTTCAACAGGAATATCGGGAAAATCTTGCTTTGGCAGAAAGAGAAGGCGCTTGTTTGCGAAAAAAAGCGCGGGAAGAGGCGTCTAAAATTTTGCAAAACGCAGCAAATCGCGCATACGAATTCACTGATGGCTCAAAAAAAGAGGCAAAAAAAATGGTTGAAATTTCTCAAAAAAAGGCTGATGAAATCATTTGCGCAGCAAAACTTGCTGTTGAAAATATGCTAAAAAATGGCGCTCGGGCGGTTGTTGATGCTGATATGGGCGATATGGAAAAAATTAGTGTTGACTTTGATGTTGATTTCTTGAAAAATAAAATAAATGAAGAGGTTGAGTCTGCGCTTAGAAAGCTAAACAAAAAGCGTGAATCAAATGAAAAGGCGTCTTGACAAAGGATATTATGCTTTTAAATTGAGGTTGAAATAAATATATTTTCAGAGCGTGGTGGTGTGTTTTTGCTTGATTGGGCGAGATTATTTAGATGGAAGGGTTTTTGAGTCGGATTTTTTGGAAAGTTTGATGGAAAAGGCGCCTAAATTGTCAAAGAGCCAGAAGAAAATATTTGACTTTTTGATAAATAACTATGATAAATCTGCTTTTATGACAGCGGCTAGGCTTGGGGAAGCAGCTGGGGTCAGCGAGTCAACTGTTGTTCGATTTGCGGTTGAGATCGGATTTAGTGGATATCCAGCTTTTCAAAAAGCGCTTAAAAAGATAATTCAAAATAAGTTAACAACTGTTGAAAGAGTTCGAGTTGCAGATGATCAAATCGGCCCTCAAGAGGACGTTTTGTCTCGAGTTTTGAACCTGGATGTGGATAAAATCAAGACAACGCTTGATCGGGTTTCGCGCAAAGATTTTGAAAATGCCGTCAGGTTTATAGTTGCTGCGAAAAAGATATATATCATCGGAACTGGAAGCGCCTCGGTTTTGGCGAGTTTTGTTAATTTTTATTTTTCGTTTATATTTGAAGATGTTAGAGTTATATATACTAAAAGCAAAAGCGAAACGTTTGAAAAAATATTGAATATTAAAGAAGGAGACGTCTTAATTGGGATCAGTTTTCCTCGTTATTCCAGCAACACAGTTCAGGCGTTTCATTATGCACACAGCAACCATGCTAAAACCATTGCAATCACAGATAGCGTCGGCTCGCCGCTTGCAGCCAAAGCGGATTCGGTTCTCCTGGCTCAAAGCGCCATGGTTTCTTTTGTTGATGGCTTGGTTGCGCCTTTGTCGCTTCTTAACGCGCTGGTTGTTGCGGTTGGACTTTGCAAAAAATCCGAAATATCTAAAACCTTTCAAAAATTAGAGCAAATATGGAAAAAATATGAGGTTTTTGAAAAATCCAAAACAAAAAGGGAAAATTAGATGACAGATGTTGTTGTTATTGGCGGCGGAGCTTCAGGGCTTTTGGCTGCTGGTTTGCTTGCAAATTTTGGGCTTGAGGTTGTTTTGCTTGAAAAAAACAAAGAGCTTGGGAAAAAGCTTTCAATAACGGGAAAGGGCAGGTGTAATTTAACTAACAAATGCGGGGCTGGCGAAGTTGTTAAAAATTTGATTGTTAATGGAAATTTTTTGTATGGGGCGTTGGCTCGGTTTGGTCCGGATGATGCTTTCTCTTTTTTTGAAAATTTGGGCGTTAAATTAAAAGTTGAGCGCGGAAGGAGGGTTTTTCCGGCTTCGGATAGGGCGTCGGAAATTGTTGAAACGCTTGTTGATTTTTGCAAAAAATATGGTGTTAAAATTTTGAACAAGGCTGCTTTTGATGTTATATATAATGAAGAAAAGGTTTTGGGAGTTGAGCTTGGTGACGGAAAAATTTTTTGCGAAAACGTTGTTATTGCAACGGGGGGCTTGTCATATCCACAGACCGGATCAACTGGTGATGGATATGTTTGGGCTAAAAAAGCAGGCCACACAATATCCAAAATATCACCTTCTCTTGTTCCGATATTGACCCGTCAAAAATGGCCAACAAGGGCGCAGGGGCTGTCTTTAAAAAACGTTAGGCTGACTGTTTTTGAGGGGGATATTCCGATTTTTTCTGATCAGGGCGAGCTTTTGTTCACGCATTTTGGAGTTTCAGGGCCGCTTGTTTTGAGCGCTTCATCCCATATGCGAAAGATTGAGGCCAAAAAATATAAACTGCTTTTAGATTTAAAGCCTGCGCTTGATTTTGATAAACTGGACCGAAGAATTGTTCGGGAAATTTCTGACTTTCCCAATTGTGATGTGATAAATATATTAAAAAAACTCCTTCCAAGCAAACTGGTTGGGATAATTTTTGACATGATGGGCTTAAAGCCAGGCTCTAAGGCTAATCAGTTTAGCAAAAAGCACAGAAAAAAATTAGTGACTCTTTTGAAAAAATTGGAAATTGACGTTAAATCCTTTAGACCAATAGAATATGCTATAATAACTTCGGGCGGAGTTGATGTTAGCCAAATAAATCCGAAAACCATGGAAAGCAAATTGAAAAAAGGGTTGTATTTCATTGGGGAAGTTTTGGATGTTGATGGATATACTGGCGGTTTTAATTTGCAGGTTGCTTGGTCAACTGCTGCGGCTGCTGCTTTTGCAATTTCGATGAAAAGGGGATTTTTAACATGAACAACATAGCTATAGACGGGCCTGCGGGCGCTGGAAAAAGCTCGATTGCTCGGGAAGTTTCCAAAAGACTTGGCATAATATATTTAGACACAGGCGCATTATATCGAGCTGTTGGGCTTTATATGATAAAAAATGATATTGATTTAAAAAAAACCGACAGAGTTGTTTCAAAACTTAAACATTGTGAAATATCCATTCGATATGTCGGAAAAAGCCAAAAAGTTTTTCTTTGCGGGGAAGATGTCAGCGATTTCATCAGGAGCGATCAGGTTTCTATGGCGGCTTCTGATGTTTCTGCGATATGTCAAGTCAGGGAATATCTGCTGGATTTGCAAAGGGATATCGCGAAAAATCATGATGTTGTCATGGATGGAAGAGACATTGGAACGGTGGTTTTGCCAGACGCAAATGTGAAAATATTTTTGACAGCCTCAATAAATTCAAGAGCCACGCGCAGGTTTAATGAATTGCTTAAAATGGGTCAGGAGGTTAAATTTGAAGAGGTCTTGAAATATATAAAACAGCGTGATTTACAAGACACAAACAGAAAATTTGCGCCGCTAAAGATTGCTGCTGACGCCATTTTAGTTGACACAACCAATCTGTCTCTAGAAGAATCTGTCGAAAATGTTTTGAAAATTATAAAAAAAAATGGAGTTGAAAAAAATATATGAGTTTTTATGGCTTTGCGCAAAAAGTTTGCATATTGTTCTTCAAATTATATTTTAAAATAAATGTTAAAGGCCTTGAAAATATTCCGCTTGGCGAAGGAAAATTCATATTAATCTCAAATCATCAATCAAATTTAGATCCTGTGATGCTGGGGCTATATATTAAAAATAGACGATTGTTTTTTATGGCAAAACAAGAATTGTTTAAAATACCTATTTTATCTTTTATTATAAAAAAATTAGGCGCGTTTCCTGTTAAAAGAGGCAGCAGAGACTCCAAAGCAATCAAGACAGCCAAAGATCTTGTGAATTGCGGCAAAATGCTGGCCATGTTTCCGGAAGGAACCAGGTCTAAAGATGGAAAACTTTCAAAGCCTAAAGTTGGATTTGCAAAGATCGCTTTGGAAACCGACGCAAAAATCATTCCCTGCTCAATTTTTTACTGCGGCAAACGTCCAAGAAGCAGGGTTTTTGTTGAATATGGCCATCCCATCGGCGTTTCAGAGGGTGAAATTTCCAATAAAATTGATTCTCGGTCAGACTCTATAAAAGCAATTCTTGAAAAATCTTGGAGAGAGGTTGCTAAAATCCACGATATGCAGCGAGGAAGAGAAAAATGATTGAAATTGCTAAAACTGCGGGGTTTTGCTTTGGCGTTGATCGAGGGGTTAGGATGGTTTATGACCTTTTAAACAAAGGCCAAAAGGTCTGCACATTGGGCCCTATCATACATAATCCGCAGGTTGTTGAGGATTTAGCACAAAGAGGCGTGAGAACAGTCAAATCTGCAGCGGAAGTTGAGAAGGATGAAACTCTAGTCATACGATCACACGGAGTGAAGCGGGATATATATGAATATATTGATAAAAACAAGATTAAATTTGAAGATGCAACCTGTCCGTTTGTTAAAAGAATTCATAAAATTGTCAAAAAAGAGTCTGAAGATGGAAAAATAATTTTAATAGCAGGCGACTCTTCCCACCCCGAAGTTATTGGAATCAGAGGCCACTGTGTTGGAAGATCATATGTTTTTTCAACACCATCCGATTTAAGGAAATTAATAGAAATTTATGGAAATTTTGTGGATAATGCACTAATTTTAGTCTCTCAAACCACGTTTAATTTGGCATTATGGAGAAAATGTATAGAAATTGTAAAAAAGCTATGTACAAATGTTAAAATATTTGCTACAATATGTAATGCGACGAGCATCAGACAAAGGGAAGCGATGTCTTTGGCTGATAGAGTTGAGTTGTTGGTTGTTGTCGGCGGTAGGTGTAGTTCAAATACAAAAAAATTGTTTAATTTATGCAAAACTCGCTGCAAAACTTTTTGGGTTGAAACGGCAGATGAGCTTCGTGGGTTTGATTTGGGTCCTTTGCCGCCAAAAATAGGTATAACAGCCGGTGCATCAACTCCAGCTCAAATAATAAAGGAGGTTCATGAAGTCATGAGCGAGAAATTAAACGAGGAATTAAAAAATGTGGAGTGTCCTGATAATTCAAGCGAAGAAAATTTTGCTGAAATGTTGGAACAATCCGGTCAGCAGGCCGTTTATGGCGTCGGCAAAAAAGTTCGAGGCGTTGTGACTGCGGTTTTGAAAAATGAAGTTCAGGTTGACATTGGCGGCAAACAGGCCGGGGTTATTCCAGCGTCTGAACTTTCGGTTGACAGTTCTTTAAAAGCTGAAGATGTTTTGGAAAAAGATGATGAGGTTGATTTAATAGTCACAAAAAACAGCGATCAAGATGGGATAGTGACGCTGTCTAAAAAGCGCTATGATGTTTCAAAAGGCTATGAAATGCTTTTGGAAGCTATGGAGCAGGACAAGACTTTAAACGGAGTGATAACCGATGCTGTCAGGGGCGGGGTTTTGGCAATAACTTGTGGAGTTAAGATTTTTATACCTATTTCCCAGCTTTCAGAAAGGAAAGTTGAAAATGCGAGCGATTTTATAGGCAAAGCTGTCGATTTTAAAGTGCTCGACGTTAATGTGAACAAATATCGAGCGGTTGGGTCTGTTCGCAAAGTTCTCAGCGAATTGAGGCAACTCAAGGCTGAAAAGCTTTGGAAAGAGATTAGCGTTGGAGATGTTCGAACTGGAGTTGTCAAGTCAATAACGAACTATGGAGTTTTTGTTGATTTGGGCGGTGTTGACGGAATGATCCACATCAGCGAGCTTTCTTGGAGCAGGGTTAAACACCCTTCTGAAGTTGTCAGCGTTGATGACGAAATTGAAGTTGTTGTTAAATCTTTAGACAAAGAAAACAGCAAAATTTCTCTTTCATATCGCAAGGAAGCAGATAATCCTTGGAATGTTTTTGTCAAAAATTATTCGGTTGGCCAAGTCGTTGAAGCCAAGATATATTCAATTAAGTCGTTTGGTGTTTTTGTTGAGATAATCCCCGGAGTTGACGGGCTGATTCATATATCCCAACTTGCCGACAGACCCATAGGATTGATATCAGACTCTTTCTCTGTTGGTCAGGTTGTTAGGGCGAAGATATGGGAAATAGACTATGATTCAAAGCGCGTTAGTTTGTCTGTCAGAGCTTTGATGGAAACTGAGGCGAGAAAAGAAGAAAATGAAAACCTGAGAGCTGTCGAAAAAATTGAGGGTGTTGAAGTGAGTAATGGTGGCGTAGTTGTCAGGTAATGGATTTTGTGTGTTCGATTTATGTTTTGCCATTTTGCTCATTAAATTTTTGGGCAAAGTGGCGATTTGTTTTAAAGAAAAAGGGAGTTTTTGATTTTGAGAATTGCTAAATTATTTCGAGATTCTGCTTGTGAGCTAAAAAGTGTTAAAAATTTATGCATCGTTTCTTTGCTCCTGGCTTTGAGGGTTTGTTTGGATTTTTTAACCCTTCCTTTGTCGCCCTTGTGCTATATTTCGTTTGTTTTTATTGTTGCGGGGATCACAGGCGGGATGTTTGGCCCGTTTGTTGCGGCTTTGTTTGGAGCAGTTGGCGACATTTTGTCATATATTGTCCATCCAATGGGATGTTTCTTTTTTGGCTTCACGCTCAGCGCAATGGTTGCTGGACTTATTTATGGCTTGATTTTATATAAAAACAGATTTAGCGTTTTAAGAATAGTTTTTGCAGAAGTTGTTGTTGACACAGTTGTCAATGTTTTTATGAACACATTTTGGATCAGCATTCTTCATGGAATTGGCTTTTTTGAGCTTTTGGTTTCCGTGCGCATACCCAAAAATTTGATAACAATTCCAATAAATGTTTGTGTTTTTATCATGCTTTCTCCGCTTTTGAACAAGCTTTTAAAGCAAATGGCTGTGAAATAGGCTTGTTTTAAAAGTTCTTGGTTTGTTGGGCTATTTTTTCATAACATCATCTGAATTTTCATATAAATTTAATATTATTATCCATGAGTTGATATTTTAGCCCTAAACAATGGAGGAATTGTTGTGAAATTGCCGTCAATATTTCGCTTGTTTATCGACGAGCCAAACATAGATAAAAGTTTTGAGCCAGGGCCCAGGCCTAAAAAATCAGATTGTGGTTTTAAACCAAAAAAGAAAAAAATTCGGGGGTTGAGCTCGAAAAAGGCTCTGGATATTTTGAAAAAAGAGGGCGAAAACAAGCTTTCTTTGCAAAAAAAAGTTTCTGCAGCTAGGATTTTTGCGGGGCAGTTTAAGGATTTTTTAGTTTTAATCCTGCTTGCTGCGATGCTGATTTCGGCGTTTATGGGCGAAATGTTGGAGGCAATTTCAATTTCAATTATTTTGTTTTTGGGCGCGGTTATGGGATTTATTCAGGAATATAAAACTGAAAAAACTCTTGAGGCGCTTGAAAACATGGTTTCTCCTTTGGCGAAGGTTTTTCGAGATGGGAAACTGTGTAAAATTCCAGCAAATTTTTTGGTTCGTGGGGATGAAATTCTTGTTGAAGCAGGGGACAACGTTCCTGCTGATGCTGTTTTGCTGGAATCCAGAAGGCTTGAGGCGGATGAATCCATTTTGACAGGCGAATCCGACTTGGTTTTTAAAGAAGCTGAAAAAAACAATCTTTTGTATATGGGAACGTCAATTTTAAAAGGATATGGGAGAGCAAGAGTTGTCAAAACCGGGATGAAAACTCAAATGGGGAAAATTGCTGGAATGCTCGGAAATTCGGAAAACAGCCAGACTCCCCTGCAAAAAAAATTAGATCAAATGGGAAAATTCATAATCCTTGGTTGTTTGGTTGTTTCGATTGTTGTGATTCTGGCGGGAATTTTGCGAGGAGAAGATCCTTTCAACATGATAATAACCGGCTTGTCTGTTGCTGTTGCTTCTGTTCCTGAGGGCCTGCCCGCCATCGTCACCATAGCTTTGGCGTTGGCTGTTAAGCGCATGGTTCGGCGAAAGGCCTTGGTTCGAAAGCTTCACGCTGTTGAGACTTTGGGATGTGCAAACGTCATATGCACTGATAAAACAGGAACAATAACTCAAAATAAAATGACAGTCAAAAAAATAATAACTGCGGATTGTGAATTTAAAATTGAAGGAGAAGGATCCAGCTTAAAAGGCTTTTTTGTTCGCTTTGGGGAGCGAGTTAACATTTCATCCATTCCTTCTTTGGAACGCCTTTTGGAAATCTGTGTTGTTTGCAATGACTCTCGAATTGTCTTTAAAAATGGGCCAGAAATCTTTGAAAAATCTGGAAGTTTTAGGGCGTTTGGAGACCCAACTGAAACTTCGCTTTTGATTGCAGCAGCAAAAGGTGGGCTATATCGAGAAGATTTGAAGGAAAAATACACTGTATATGACCAAATCCCGTTTGACTCGTCCAGCAAGTGTATGACGGTTTTTGTTCAGGATCGATCGGGGAGAAAGTTTGCTTTTTTAAAGGGCGCGTATGACGTGATCCTGGGCCGTTGCGAGGCATATGAAGGCGAGCATGGCTTGGAGCCTTTTTTAAAAGTTCGGCCGATTTTTGATCGAAAAAACCAAGAGCTTGCGGGAAGCGGAATGAGAGTTTTAGCTTTTGCATATAAAGAAATTCTAGACTATCAAAGCGACGAAAATTTAACCTTTCTCGGCCTGGTCGCCATGCAGGACCCTCCAAGGCAGGAAGCAAAGTCTGCGGTTATGACTTGAAAGAGGCGATATGTGTGTTGAAGGCAAAGAGCTCGACCAAATGAGCGATTCTGCTTTGAAGGAGATTATTAAAAAGACGACCGTTTTTGCAAGGGTTTCTCCGAAACACAAACTAAGAATTGTTAAAATGTTTAAAAATTTAGGAAATGTTGTCGCGATGACTGGGGATGGTGTTAATGATGCGCCAGCGATTAAAGAAGCCAACATTGGCGTTTCTATGGGAAAGGGCGGAAGCGACGTTTCAAAACAGGCCGCGGATTTAATATTGCTTGATGATAATTTTGCAACTCTTGTTGCGGCGGTTGAAGAGGGTCGAATAATATATGGTAATATTCGAAAATTTATGAGATATTTGCTTTCTTGTAATATGGGTGAAGTTTTAACAACTCTTTTTGCAATGTTAATTGGAATGCCGGTTCCGCTTTTGCCGATGCAGATTTTGCTGATTAATTTGGTCACGGATGGGCTGCCGGCGATTGCGCTTGGCCTTGAGCCAGGTGATGATGACATAATGAAAAAGCCTCCAAGAGATCCAAATGAGAGCATATTTTCAGGCGGGCTTATGCTAACAATCATTGTCCGCGGGCTTTTAATTGCATTCACAACGCTAACGGTTTTCACAATAATTTGGAAAATGACATATTCTCTCGAAACAGCTCGAACATCCATCTTTTTAACGCTTGTCTTTTTGCAGCTTATCCACGTTTTTGAATGCAAAAGCGAAACAAAATCCATTTTTCAAATCAACCATTTAAAAAACAAAAAATTAATTCTTGCAAGTTTGGTTTCAATTTCATTTGCAATTTGCGCGGTTTGGACAGAGCCACTGAATCTGATTGCGAGAAACTGTCCGCTGAA
>CADBXQ010000006.1:12483-23820 GCA_902798675.1 Oscillospiraceae bacterium | reverse complement strand
CCTGCTGTCAGACGCCCTGCCAAGCTTTCTTCTACCTGCCATTTCTAATCACCCCTCACGGATTTCTCATTCTTCGTCACTTGGCTTGAAAGAATAGCCCAGTGATTTAACTTTTAATTCAACTTCATCTAAAGATTTTCTGCCTAAATTTCTAACTTTCATCATATCTTCTTCGGTATGATTTATCAAATCTCCAAGCGTGTTTATTCCTGCTCTTTTTAAACAATTAAAAGAACGAACAGATAAATCAAGTTCCTCAATAGTCATCTCAAGCAAGTTTTCTCGAGCGTCATCTTCCTTTTCAACCATTATGTTTTCTGAATATTTTTCCTCAGACAAGGTTGTGAATAAATTGAGATGTTCATTGAGAATCTTGGCAGCTAAAGATATCGCCTCTTTTGCAGATATTGTCCCATCAGTCCAAACGTCAAGAGTTAGTTTATCATAGTCCGTCATCTGGCCAACGCGCGTGTTTTCAACGGAATAGTTAACCTTTAAAACTGGCGTATATATGCTGTCAACCGGAATAACGCCGATTATATTTGAACCTTCGCTTTTGTTTCTTTCCGCCGAAACATATCCCCTGCCGCGATCAACAACAAGCTCCATTTGAAGGCTTGCGCCTTTATCCAGGGTTGCTATATGCATCTTTGGATCTAAAATTTCAACGTCCGAATCGGCTTTGATGTCGCCGGCAGTTAGCTCTCCTTCTTTGTCTGAATTTATATAAATCGTCTTTGGAACCTCTCCATGTATCTTAAGCGCCAAGCCTTTTATGTTTAAAATTATCTCGGTTATGTCTTCTTTAACACCAGGAATTGTTGAGAATTCATGCTGTATTCCATCTATTTTTATCGACGTTACTGCAGTACCCGGAAGTGAAGATAACAAAACCCTCCTGAGCGAATTGCCAAGCGTCACTCCAAATCCACGCTCCAGCGGCTCAAGGACAAGTCTTCCATATGTTCCATCAGCTTTAACGCTGGTTGCCTCAATCCTTGGCCTTTCAATTTCTATCATTAAAAAAACCTCCTGTAAGCAGTTTAGAAAACAATATTCCCTGGTGGTTCAAAATATTATCTAAACCAAACAACAAATTTTCCGCGCTGCCTGTTTTCCTAAATGTTGATTAAATTATTTTGAATACAGCTCAACTATTAAGTGTTCTGCAACGTCCAGCTCGACTTCATCTCGATTACACAAACGCTCAATCGTTATCTTCATCGCGTCTTTATCCACATTCATCCACATAGGCGCCGGTCGAGATGAGAAATTTTCAAAAACCGTTTTAAATTTTTCCAAAGATTTGCTTGAAGCCTTTAATTCAATAACATCCCCGGGTTTAACTAAAATTGAAGATATATTCACTTTTTTTCCGTTTAATGTAAAATGATTGTGTAGGATAAGCTGCTTTGCTTCAGCTCGAGAGGACGCAAAACCTGCGCTATATACGACATTATCAAGCCTGGATTCCAAAATTTTCAGCAAATTTTCGCCTGTCATCCCAGCTTTTCTTTCAGCCATATTAAAATATTTAGCAAATTGGCTTTCCAAAACGCCATAGTATCGCTTAGCAAGCTGTTTTGCTCTAAGCTGAATTCCATAGTCAGAAATTTTTTTCCTAACCTGCCCGTGCTGCCCCGGAGCATATTCCCTCCGCGCAACAGAGCATTTGTCTAAGTAGCAGCGCTCGCCCTTCAAAAAGAGCTTTTTCCCTTCTCTTCGGCAGAGCCTGCAAACCGCTCCAGTATATCTTGCCATTAAATATTACCTCCTGTTTCCAAATTTTTTAAACACGTCTTCTTTTTGGCGGGCGACATCCATTGTGAGGTATTGGCGTCACGTCTTTGATCATGCTGACTTCAAGCCCTGCGGATTGAAGCGCGCGAATCGCTGCCTCACGACCAGATCCCGGCCCTTTAACAAAAACTTCAACAGATTTAAGCCCATGCTCCATAGCGGCTTTTGCTGCTTTTTCAGCTGCAGTTTGAGCTGCAAAAGGAGTTGATTTTTTGCTTCCGCGAAATCCCAATCCGCCAGATGAAGCCCAAGAAATCGCGTTTCCTTTTGTGTCTGTTATGGTGACTATAGTGTTATTAAAGGTTGCTTGTATATGGACAGAACCTTTTTGAATGTTTTTACGCTCCCTGCGCCTCCTGACGGTTGTCGTCTTTTTAGCAACTTTTGCCATGCTCCCATTCCTCCATTACTTCTTTTTGTTTGCCATAGTTTTCTTGGGGCCTTTTCTTGTTCGAGCATTGGTCTTGGTGTTTTGCCCGCGAACAGGCAGTCCCATCCTATGGCGTCTTCCACGATAACAATTAATTTCAATAAGTCTTTTAATGTTTAAACCAACTTCGCGCCTCAAGTCTCCTTCAACGCTGACGTTTTTGTCGATATAATCACGAAGCTTTGACGTTTCATCCTCGCTCAAATCAGAAACTCTTGTGTCTGGATTAACGCCGGTTGCTTTTAAAATTTTTCTCGACATACTGCACCCGATGCCATATATATATGTCAAGCCTATTTCAATTCTTTTTCCTCTTGGCAAGTCAACTCCAGCTATTCTGGCCATTGTTGTTGCACCTCCTGTTTGATTTTTTTAATGCTATATTTTCAACCTTGCCGTTGTTTATGCTTTTTATTTTCACATATCACCATCACTCGCCCTTTGCGTTTAATCACTTTGCATTTTTCACACATGGGCTTAACCGAAGGCCGAACTTTCATTTCAAACTCCCTCCCTTAAAATTTCAAACGCCCAGGCTCAAATTTCACTTTGAGCGCCAGGTTATCCTGCCTTTGCTCAGATCATATGGCGACATCTCAACAGTCACCTTATCTCCAACCAAAATTTTTATAAAATTCATCCGCAATTTTCCAGATATATGCGCAAGTATGCGATGTCCGTTTTCAAGCTCAACCTGAAACGTTGCGTTTGGCAAAGCTTCAACAACCCTGCCTTCAACTTCAATAACATCATCTTTTGACATGGCAGCCTCCTAATTTTCTGGGTTTTCTTGATCTTTATAATTATAACTATGCAAAAGAAGCCGCAGGGATTTATCCGTCCTATAGTCCGCTAAATCAACCAGTTTGTTGGTGGCCTTAATATGCAAAAAATTTTTAGGCTTTGGGCAACCAATTTTCCTTCTTTTGCCATCAGCTATATATGCGCGCTTCCCCTCAATTTTAACAATTAAATAAAATCGATCCTTATCATGCCCTGCAACAGATTTAACTATCGCTCCTTTTTGAATTTCCATAATAAAGCCCCACCCTCGCACCTCAAGGTTTTGTCAAAATAACCGGGCCGCTTTTTGAGACCAAAACTGTGTGCTCAAAATGGGCTGACGGCGACCTGTCCGCGGTTTTAATTGTCCATCCGTCAGCCAGGCGAACTATATCACCGCTTCCTTGGTTGATCATTGGCTCAATAGCAATAACCATTCCAGCCGCCAGGCGCGGGCCTTTTCCTGCCATGCCAAAGTTTGGAACTTCAGGGTCTTCGTGCAAATTTTTGCCAACGCCATGCCCAACAAACTCCCGAACCACTCCATATCCGCAAACCTCAACGGTTTTTTCAACAGCGGATGAAATGTCTCCAATCCTGTTGCCAACGATAGCCTCCGAAATTCCGGAATATAGAGCATTCTTCGTTGTTTCCAAAAGCTTTTCAAGTTCTTTTGAAACCTCGCCAACTTTAAAAGTGTATGCATTATCGCCATGATATCCGTTATAGAAAGCTCCAACGTCAACGCTGACAATATCCCCACTTTTTAAGACGATGTCTTTTGAGGGAATTCCATGAATAACAGTGTCGTTGACGGATATGCAGGAAGAGGCCGGAAAGCCCTGATAGTTTAAAAAACTAGGCTCTGCTTTTTGCGAAATAATAAATTTTTCAACAGCCTTATCAATTTCCCAGGTCGTTACCCCTGGCTTGCAAAGTTCGCCAGCAACCTGTAAAGCTAAAGCTGAAATTTTTGCTGCGTCTTGTAGTTTTATTATTTCGCGCTGCGTCCTCAAATTGATCATATATTGCCTCTGATTGCGTCAAGCGTTGCTTTCCTGGAAGACTCAACAGAGCCATATTCTGTCACAACACAAAGCTTGTTTTGAGCCAAATAGTACTCTTTTAGCGGCTCAGTTTGATCATGAAAAACTTTTAACCTGTCTTTGATTGTTTCAAGATTGTCATCCTTGCGCCGAATCAGTTTATCCCCACAAAAATCGCAAATTCCTTCAACTTTTGGCTTTTTGTTCTGGGTGTGATATGTTGCGCCGCACTTTTCGCAAACACGTCTTCCAGAGAGCCTTTCTAAAATGACTTCATCCGGAACGTTGATTTCAACGACTTTGTCAATGTTAATGTTCATTTTGTCAAGCGCTTCGGCTTGCGGCAAGGTTCGCGGGAATCCATCAAGAACAAAACCCTCTTTGCAGTCATCACCTTTGAGCCTTTCCTTTAAAATTCCAATAACAACCTCATCCGGGACAAGCTTTCCAAGGTCCATATATGACTTGGCTTTAAGCCCCAATTCATCGCCATTTTTAATCGCTTCTCGCAAAATATTTCCAGTTGAAATGGCCGGTATATGAAATTCCTTGCAAATCGCCTCGGCTTGAGTCCCTTTGCCGGCTCCTGGCGCTCCCAACAGTATTAAATTCATAAAATTTCCTCCCAATTTTTAATAAAAATGCTTCAAATCTCAGCCCAAAAAGCCTTTGTGTTTCTGCATGGTCAGCTGGGATTCAATAACGCGAACAGTCTCAAGAGCAACTCCAACGATAATGACAATCGACGTTCCTCCCAAAGCAAGATTTAAATGAACGTTGGAAATATACAATGTTAGTTTTGAAAAAACAATCGGAAAGACAGCAATAAACGCCAAGCCTATCGCTCCAACCATAGATATTCTCCACAAAACTTTAGAAATATATTCTGAAGTTGCTTTTCCTGGCCGAATTCCCGGAATTGAGCCGTTGCTCTTTCTCAAATTATTTGCGATTTCTATTGGATTATATTGAATCGTGACATAGAAGAAGTTGAATGCGATTATCAAGAAGAAATATATTATCGCATATGACCAGGAGTCATATCTGAAAAATGAAAAGAAATCATACCAAAATGTTCCTGGCTCAGGCTGCAAAAACCCGCTTATCATGCTTGGCATTCCCAGAATTGAACTTGCAAAAATTATTGGCATAACGCCGCTCATGCTGACTTTAACGGGAATATGCGCGCTTTGGCCAGCATACATTTTTCGGCCAACAACACGTTGAGCATATTGTATGGGGATTCTGCGCTCTCCCAGATGCATAACAACAATCAAAACCACCATTGCAAAAAATATCACAACAATTATGGGAACATATGCGTAGAATTCATATTTGCCCTCCATTGCTGCCTCAATCATATGCCAAAGAGACATGATCGCTGAAGGAGCTCTTGAAACCATTCCAGCAAACAAAATTATTGATATTCCATTTCCAATTCCTCTTTCGCTGACGCGTTCTCCAAGCCAAACGATAAAGGCTGTTCCTGCTGTTAAAGTAGCGACGATGATGACAGCTGCAAAAATTCCGTCAAAGTCTTTGGTGTATTTAACTGCATAATGCGCCCTGAGAAGCAAATAATATCCTGTTCCTTGAATTAAAGCCAAAATAATCGTTAAATATCTCGTTATTTGAGATAATTTTTTGCGACCTTGCTCGCCTTCGTCTTTGAGCCGCTCGAGCGCAGGAATCGCAACTGTTAAAAGCTGGATGATGATTGATGAGTTGATATATGGCGTGATTGATAAAGCAAATATGGTTGCTGTCGACAATCCGCCTCCAGACATAACGTCTAAATATCCTAAAAAACTGCCTGCTTGGTTTATGGCGCTTTCTATGTAGGAGGCGTCAATAAACGGAACAGGAATTGCAGACCCCATCCTATATATCAAGATTATCAAAAATGTAAATAATAGTTTACGCTTTAAGTCTTTAATGCCAAAAGCTTTTGAAAACACTTCGAACATACCACTACACCTCGGCCTTTCCTCCTAGATTCTCAATCTTCATTTTAGCAGAATTTGAAAATTTCGACGCAGCAACAGTTAGTTTTTTGGTTAACTCGCCATCTCCCAAAATTTTAAGCCCGTCAAATTTCTTTTTAACCAGCCCAGCAGCCTTTAGGGATTTAAAGTCAACCCGAGAGCCGTCTTCAAACCTTTCAAGATCGCCAACATTAACTATAGCATATCTCTTAGCAAAAATGTTGTTGAATCCGCGCTTAGGGACCCTTCTTTGCAAAGGCATTTGGCCTCCCTCAAATCCAGGCCGAACTCCTCCGCCCGAACGCGCATTTTGCCCTTTGTTTCCTTTTCCAGACGTCTTTCCAAGACCCGAGCCAGCTCCGCGACCAAGCCTCTTTCGAGACTTTTTCGAGCCTGGCGCCGGAGACAATTCATAAAGCTTCATAAAATTTCACACCCCCCTCTTTCTTTTTTGGTTTTATTCAGATATCACGTCAACAAGATGAGAAATCTTGCTTATTTTTCCACTGGTTGCAAGATTGTCTGGCTGTTTAGCAACATCCCCTATCTTTTTAAGACCAAGCGACTTTGCAACAGCAATTTGATTTTTACTGGCGCCTATCAAGCTTTTAACCAGTTTTATGCTAATCGCCATTTTTAAAGGCCTCCTTTTTAAGCCAAAATTTCTTGCGGCGTTTTCCCGCGAATTATTGCGACATCTTCAACATTACGCAAGGCGCACAGGCCCGCAAGCGTTGCGCGAACAACATTTATCGGATTGTTGCTTCGAAGAGCTTTAGTTCGAATGTCTTTTATTCCTGCTATTTCAACAACAGCGCGAACTGGCCCTCCAGCAATAACTCCTGTTCCTTCTGGAGCTGGCTTCAGGAGAACTCGACCCGCTCCATACGCTCCAATTATTTCATGAGGAATCGTTGTCCCTTTGAGGGCGATCGTTAAAAGATTTTTCTTTGCGTTTTCGATTCCCTTCCGAACAGCATCCGGAACCTCTCCAGATTTGCCAATTCCCATTCCAATTCTTCCTTTGCCGTCTCCAACAACAACCAAAGCCGCAAATTTAAAAATTCGCCCGCCTTTAACTGTTTTTGAAACGCGGTTTATCGAAACAACTCTCTCTTGAAATTCCAAAGAACCCGATTCATTTTTATCTTTTCTAGCCAAAACTAAACCCCCTCCTTTTTAAAATTTAAGCCCACTTTTTCGAGCTCCCTGTGCGAGTTTTTCAACGCGTCCGTGATATAAATAACCTCCGCGATCAAAAACAACCTGCTGAATTCCTTTTTCAAGCGCCCGTTTTCCAACCAGCTCTCCAACCTTCTCGGCAGCTTCCTGGTTTCCTCCGCCCAAGCCAAATTCCTTTTCAACAGAAGAAGCGCTGACAAGCGTTGTTCCAGTGGTGTCGTTGATGATTTGCGCATATATGTTCTTAGCTGAACGAAAAACACAAAGTCTCGGGCGTTTGGCTGTTCCTGAAACTTTCGCGCGAACTCTGCGATGTCTTTTTGCTCTTTGTTTAGTCAGCATATTTTATTTCACCCCTTTTCGCTTCTAACCTTTAGAACCCTTGCCGGCCTTTCCTTCTTTAAGCTTAATGTGTTCACCAGCATATTTAATGCCCTTGCCTTTATATGGCTCTGGGGGCCTTTTTTCCCGAACTTCTGCTGCAAATTGGCCAACTTTTTGTTTATCAGCTCCCGAAATAACGATCGAGTTTTGATTTGGAACATCAATCGTTATGCCATCAATTTCAGGAACAACAACTTGATGCGAAAAGCCAAGGTTCATAACCAAATTTTTGCCCTGCTTTTGAACTCTATATCCAACTCCATTGACCTCAAGCTCCTTTTTAAAGCCATTTGTCACGCCCTCAACCATATTAAAAATCAGCGACCGAGTCAGCCCATGAAGACTGCGGTTTTTCTTGTCATCGTCAGGCCTTTTAACTGTTATGACGCCGTCTTCTAAGCAAACAGCCATATTTTCGCTAAAATCCCTTTCCAAGCTCCCTTTAGGGCCTTTAACAACTATGTGGTTTCCGCTTATTTTAACATCAACTCCGGCAGGAACTTGAATGGGCGAATTACCAATTCTTGACATATCTTTTCCTCCTCACCAGACAAATGCCAGAACTTCTCCGCCAGCATTAGCCTTCCTGGCCGCTTTATCCGTCATAACTCCTTTTGACGTCGAAATAATCGCAACCCCCAAGCCTTTCATAACCTTTGGCAGTTCTTTACAATTTGCATACATTCTCAAGCCGGGCTTTGAAACTCTTTTGAGCCCGCTAATAACTGGCGTTTTGTTTTCTGTATATTTTAATTTGATTCGAATGATCCCTTGCCGATCATCCTCGATGATATCATAGCCTCCAACAAATCCCTCTTGAGCAAGAATCTTTGCTATGGATTTTTTCATGTTCGACGCGGGAACATCAACCGTTTTATGCTTAGATGAACTTGCATTTCGAATGCGTGTCAGCATATCACTCGTGCTTATAGTATTATAGCGTCAGTTTATTACCAACTGGATTTTTTGACACCCGGAATATAGCCTTTATATGCCAACTCCCTAAAACATATGCGACACACGCCATATTTTCGCAAATATGCATGTGGCCTGCCGCATATCTTGCATCTGTTGTAAGCACGGGTGGAAAACTTAGGCTTCCTTTGCTGTTTAACCACCATAGACTTTTTTGCCATTTGTTTTTCCTCCCTTAACTGTTTTTAAAAGGCGCGCCCATGAGCCCAAGCAACTCTTTGGCTTCTTCGTCAGTTTTTGCCGTGGTGACGAAGCATATGTCCATTCCTCGAGTTTTGTCGATTTTATCAAAATCAATCTCAGGGAAGATCAGCTGCTCTTTAACGCCCATATTATAGTTTCCTCGTCCGTCAAAAGAATTTGGATTAAGCCCTCTAAAGTCACGAACACGCGCCAGCGCAACGTTGAAAAGACGATCTATGAATTCATACATTTTTTCCGAGCGCAAAGTCACTTTACACCCTATTTTCATTCCTTCACGAACCTTAAAATTTGCAACCGACTTTTTGGCTCGACAAACTATTGGATGCTGGCCTGTGATTTTTTCGAGATCGTTCATTATCGCGCCAATAACCTTTGAATTGTCTTTGGCCTCTCCAGCCCCAACATTAATAACAACTTTTTCAAGCTTCGGGATCTCCATGACGCTTTTATATCCAAATTTTTTCATCAGCTCTAGCGAAACTTCTTTTTTATATTTATCTTTTAATCTTGCCACGTCCGAAAAACCTCCTTTCCCTAAAATAAGTTATCACAATGTTTGCATTTTCGCATCTTCTTGCCATTTTCATCAAATCCGTGGGCAATTCGAGTTGGTTTGCTGCATTTTGGGCAGACAAGCATAACCTTCGACGCATACATCGGCGACTCAACGTCAACTATGCTCCCAACTGCGCCTTGCTGACGTGGCTTGAGATGCTTTTTTGAAAGGTTGACCTTTTCAATAATAACCTTTCTTTCCTTCAAAGAAACCTGGACAATTTTGCCTCGTTTTCCCTTTTCTCTTCCGCTTAAAACCTGAACCTGGTCGCCGGTTTTAACGTGCAATTTTTGTTTCATTTTTTATTTGCACCTCCCCCCTCACAACACTTCAGGAGCAAGCGAAAGGATTTTCATATAGTCCTTCTCCCTAAGCTCTCTGGCAACTGGCCCAAAGATTCGCGTTCCTCTGGGATTTTTGTCTTCTTTAATTATAACAGCAGCATTTTCATCAAAGCGAATATATGTTCCGTCGTCCCTGCGGACGCCTTTTGCTGAGCGAACAATAACCGCTTTAACAACATCGCCTTTTTTAACAACGCCGCCCGGTGTTGCTTTTTTGACCGAAGCAACAACAACATCTCCTATATTTGCATATCTCTTGCGCGACCCTCCAAGAACACGAATACACATAAGCGATTTGGCTCCTGTGTTGTCGGCCACTTTGAGATACGTTTGCATCTGTATCACAATGCGTTCCTCCTAACTGTTGTCACCGCATTTTTAAAGCAAATTTTTCTATTTTGCCTTCTCCAAAACGCTGACAATTCTCCATCTTTTGCACTTTGACAAAGGACGAGTTTCCATAATCTGGACCTTATCCCCAATAAGACAACTGTTGCCTTCATCATGCGCCTTTAATTTAACAGTTCTTTTAACAATCTTTTTGTAAAGCGGGTGACGAACATTGTCAACAACAGCAACAACGGCTGTTTTGTCCATTTTATTGCTAACAACCCTTCCAACTCGAGTTTTCCTAAGCTTTCTTGGCTCACTCACCGCTTTCCGACCCCCCTTCATTTTCAGATTAATCAACATCTTTTTTCAGTTCACGCTCACGAATGATTGTTAAAATCCTGGCTATGTCTTTTTTAACAATCCGAATCCTCATAGGGTTTTCCAGCTGATTAACGGCATTTTGAAAACGCAAATTAAAAAGCTCAGCTTTCAGTTCTTTTAATTTTTTTCGAAGTTCATCAACATTACTTTTTCTGAGTTCACTAGCTTTCATTATTGCTCACCATCCGTTCCTTGATTCCTAATCAAAAATTTGCATTTGATTGGCAATTTATGCATAGCAAGCCTCATAGCTTCACGCGCCGTCTCTTGGGCGATTCCGCCTATTTCAAACATAACTCTTCCAGGTTTAACAACTGCAACCCAAAATTCAGGCGCGCCTTTTCCTTTTCCCATTCGAACTTCTGCGGGTTTTTTGGTTATGGGTTTGTCTGGAAAAATTTTAATCCAAACCTGCCCCCCACGCTTTATATAACGCGTCATTGCAACACGCGCAGCTTCAATTTGATTAGACGTTATCCAACCTGGCTCAAGCGCTTGAAGGCCAAATTCACCGTATGTGATCTTGTTTCCTCTTGTCGCTTTTCCCTTCATCCGGCCGCGGTGAACGCGACGAAATTTAACACGTTTTGGCAATAACATTACTGGTTGCCTCCTTCCTCTCTAGAAGCGCCACCTCGACGATTATTGCGACGTCTGCGTGGATTTTCAGGCTGGGCTTCAGGCTCATTCCCCAAAACTTCTCCTTTATATATCCAAACTTTGACGCCGATCCTGCCATAGGTTGTTTTCGCTTCAGCAAAGCCATAATCTATGTCTGCGCGGAGAGTCTGCAAAGGGATTGTTCCTTCGTGGTAGCTCTCGCTGCGCGCAATTTCAGCCCCGCCTAAACGCCCAGCAACTCTAATTTTAATTCCCTTGGCTTTAAGCTTCATTGTTCGCCCAATAGACTGCTTCATGGCTCTTCTAAATGAAA
>CADBXQ010000006.1:0-12458 GCA_902798675.1 Oscillospiraceae bacterium | reverse complement strand
GCTGGGCTGCGATGCTCTCCGCAACAAGTTGAGCGTTTTTGTCAGGGCTCCTGACCTCAACAATGTTTATATATACATTTGATTTAACCATTTTTTCAATTTGAGATTTTAATTTTTCAATTTCAGACCCGCCTTTCCCAATAACAATTCCGGGTTTGGCGCAGTGGATATGAAACTTGGTTTTTGTTGCGCTGCGTTCAATTTCAATTTTTGAAATCCCCGCTGCATATAATCTCTCTTTTAAAAATTTGCGGATTTTATAGTCCTCAAGAATTATGTTTCCAAAATTTTTCTTTCCAGTAAACCAGCGAGAGTCCCAATTTTTAATGATGCCAACTCTCAGGCCGTGCGGGTTAACTTTCTGCCCCATATCACGATTTCCCTCCTTCCTGATTCTCAATCTCCCTAACCTTCAGGGTGACGTGAGATGTTCTTTTAAATATGCGATGCGCCCGGCCTTTTGAAACCGGCCTGATTCTTTTAAGCGTTGGGCCCGGCGTTGCAAAACATGTTGAAACATATAAATTGCTCGAGTCCATGTTAAAATTATTTTCCGCATTAGCCACAGCAGATTTAAGCAACTTTTTTAAATCTTCACAAGCCGCTTTTGGAGTGTGTTTCAAAATTGCCATGGCTTCAGTTGTTTTTCTTCCTCGAATTAAATCAAGAACTATTTTCACTTTTCGTGGCGAAATCCTGATAAATTTCAACCTAGCTGTTGCCTCCATATTTCAATTAACCTCCTCTCGGCTTATTTTGACGTTTTAGCTCCAGCATGCCCTTTATAGGTTCGCGTTGGAGCGAATTCACCGAGCTTATGACCAACCATATCTTCAGTAATATAGACTGGAATATGCTTGCGACCGTCATGAACAGCAAAAGTGTGTCCAACAAAATCCGGAAATATTGTTGATGAACGAGACCATGTTTTAAGAACTTTTTTCTCGCGATTTTCATTCATTTCCTGAACTCTTTTTAAAAGAACCGGTTGGACATATGGCCCCTTTTTAACGGATCTTCCCATATGGAGTTTCCCTCCTTTCAAAGTTTTTCTTCCATTATATATATGAGCCTTTATTTAGCGGTCCTGCGTTTAACGATGAATTTATCCGAACGGTTGTGTTTCTTGCGGGTTTTATAGCCCAAAGCTGGTTTGCCCCATGGAGTGACAGGGCCCGGCCTTCCAACTGGCGATTTTCCTTCTCCTCCGCCGTGAGGGTGGTCGTTAGGGTTCATGACGGATCCGCGAACTGTTGGCCTAAAGCCTTTATGGCGTGTCTTGCCGGCTTTTCCAACTTTAACGTTTTCATGATCTACATTTCCAACCTGCCCAACGGTTGCAAAACAAACAACCGGAATTTTTCGAAGCTCTCCAGAAGGAAGCCGAACCAGAGCATATTTTCCTTCTTTTGCCATAAGCTGGGCCATGTTGCCCGCGGACCTAACAAGAACAGCCCCTTTGCCTGGATATAGCTCTATGTTGTGGATAAACGTTCCAACGGGAATGTCTTTCATGGAAAGCGCATTTCCTGGCTTTATATCCGCATCAGAGCCGTTTCTAATAATGTCTCCAACGCCAAGGCCATTAGGCGCGATTATATATCGTTTTTCCCCGTCTTCATATTTTAAAAGGGCAATGTGCGCAGACCTGTTTGGATCATATTCAATTGTTTGAACTGTTGCGCTGATTCCAATTTTGTTGCGCCGAAAATCGATAACGCGATATTTTTTTCTGTTTCCGCCGCCCCTGTGGCGAACTGTGATCTTTCCGGTGTTGTTGCGGCCTGAATGTTTTTTCAAAGGTTTGAGCAAACTCTTCTCGGGCCGAACTCCAGACAAACCGGAATAGTCTGTCACGGTCATGTTGCGCCTTGAGGCGGTTGTTGGTTTATAGCTTTTAATAGCCATCTCTCTCTCTCCTTCTCGAACGCCCCAAATCCCAAGCGTTATAAAAGCTCGAAATATTCAGAACATCCTTTTTTGGTTTAGCGACAAAGCATCACTTTGCTTCATCATTCAACACCCTTCGTTTGGTTAAAACATGTTGTCGAAAAATTCTATGGTTTTAGAGCCGGGAGCCAGCGTGACAATGGCTTTTTTCCAATCAGGACGATATCCTGAGGTTGAACGATGACGAACATATCGCCCTTTGCAATTGAGGGTGTTGACTTTGGAAATTTTAACGCCAAAAAGCTGTTCAACAGCTCCTTTGATTTGTATTTTGTTTGCGCTTTTTGCAACTTTGAAAGTGTATTTACGCTGCTGCATTCCCCGCATTGTGTGTTCTGTGACTATGGGGCGCAAAATAATGTCATGAGCAGAAAGGTTCATTATTCATACACCTCCTCTATTTTGCTGAGCGCTCCAATGTCTAAAATGAGCTTGTCGTGATTTAATATGTCATATACATTGAGCTCGCCAAAATACGCCGTCTTGACTCCTTTTATGTTGGATGCGCTCTTTTTAACTTTATCGTCTATCCTCGACAAAACAACCAAAGCTTTTTTGTCTGCGCCTAAAGCATCCAAAATTTTCATGAATTTTTTGGTGCTGTATTCATTCATTTCAACATTATCGACCAAAACAAGCTCAGATTCGGCCAATTTAGAAGAAAGCGCAGATCTCATCGCAAGCTTTTTAACCTTTTTGTTGAGCGAAAAACGATAGCTTCTGGGCTTTGGACCTAAAGCAACCCCGCCATGAACCCACTGCGGCGATCGAATTGATCCCTGACGCGCATGACCTGTTCCTTTTTGCCGCCAGGGTTTTCTTCCGCCTCCTCTGACTTCTGTTCGAGTCAAAGTGGACTGGGTTCCCTGTCTGCAATTTGCAAGATGATTAACAACACACATATGCAAAACAGGCAAATTAGGCTCAATCGCAAAAATAGAATCCAAAAGAACCCTCTGGCCAACTTCCTTTCCTTCAATGTTTAAAACTGCAACAGTTGACATCAATCTTTCCTCCTTCCTCAAGATTTCTTAATGCTGTTTGTTATTATAATGACTCCGCCTTTTGGCCCGGGAACAGCTCCCTTGATTGCAATCAGATTGTTTTCAACATCAACCTTAGCAACAACAAGGTTTTGTATGGTGACCCTTTCATGTCCCATATGACCAGGCATTTTTTTGCCTTTTGGAATTCGTGATGGGTCTGAAGCTCCCGCCATAGAGCCAGCATGTCTTGCGACAGGACCGGTTCCGTGGCTTGCTTTAAGGGTGTGGTTTCCATAGCGCTTAATTGTTCCAGCAAAGCCTTTTCCTTTGCTCGTCCCGCAAACATCAACAAAATCTCCGGGCTCAAAAACGTCCGCTTTGACTATGTTTCCAAGCTCAAAGCCTGCGCAATCATCAAAGCGAAACTCTTTTAAAAATCGCTTTGGCGCCGCGTCTGCTTTTCTAAAATGGCCCATTTTCGGCCGATTCACCCTCGAAGCTTTTAAATCATCAAATCCCAATTGAATTGCGTCATATCCGTCATTTTCCAGAGTCTTTTTCTGAACAACAGCGCAAGGTCCCGCTTGAATAACAGTCACGGGAATGACTTTTCCTTGCTGGTCAAAAATTTGAGTCATGCCAACTTTTTTTCCGATAATTCCTTTTTTCATCATTCTTCCTCCTGTTTATTTGCTGAAAAAATCAGCTTGGTTATTGGTTGAAAAATTTTTTCAACTTGACCTGTCGGTTAGCGGTTGGAATTTTTCCAACTTGACCTTAAATTTTTAAAAATCAAAACAAAATCCCTAAAGTTTTATCTCGATTTCAACACCGGCAGGAAGGTCTAGACTTTGGAGCGCCTCAACAGTTTTGTTGGAAGGGCGCAAAATGTCGATCAGGCGCTTATGAATCCGCATTTCAAACTGCTCGCGGCTGTCTTTGTATTTGTGAACAGCGCGAAGTATTGTCACAACTTCTTTTTTGGTTGGGAGAGGAATTGGCCCCGAAATTTGAGCTCCTGTCCTTGTTGCAGTTTCAACTATTTTTTTGCAGGACGCATCAACTATCCTGTGGTCATAACTTTTAAGCCTAATCCTGATTTTGTCTTTAACTGCCAAATTGTTCGCCTCCTTGAAAATTATTTGTATATAGTCATATATAGTCGGCATAAATCATTGACACGTTGCCGGGTGTGTCACAAGCGTGCCGGTAAACAAACCAAGCCCTAAAGGAAACAGCACTCCCTTAAAACAGCTTGCAAGCACAGCAGCTTATGCTAAAAATTTTTAGCATAGTTCTGCAAAAAAAAGACACACCAAAGCCCCATCAAAACCTGCCGCCCGATTTAAAAACCGGACATACTCCACGGAAGTTCCCCGCAAAAATCGCAGCCATCTCCCGCTTCAACGCACATCTTGTATAACAATACCTTCACAGTATACCACATCTTAAATAATATTTCAATAGTTTTTTTAATTTTTTTTAAATTTATTGTGCTTGTGGATTGGGTTATATTCGTTCCATTAATTCTTTTGCTTAAAATATTCGACTCTTTAATGAAAATTCTCAATAGTTTCCAATTTCCTCAATCGCGTTTAAAAAACCATGCAAAAGCCAATTCAACCGCCGCCTGCTCACAACTAACTGTAATATTCTAACTCATTACCCCCTCTCTGTCTCTTTGAAAGCGTCCGTGACAAGTGGTAGGCTGGCAAATATAACCCAAAACGCGAATCAAATAGCAATTATTACATTTTGTAGTATATTGAAAAATATCGTCAAAATATAATATCTATCACATATATCGATTATATCTCGCTATAAATCAAATTGCACTTTATTTTCCCTATCCGCTACGCCTTGCTCGAAACCCTCATAGTAAAATCTTTTCAGGATGACGTTTTGTGAATGTGTGAAAATATATCTATTGTCATTATAAAATCCTCGAAAATATCCGCGCATCCTGCAGCCACTTTTACAGCCTTCAATATAGGATTTTTTGAGCCTTGCTTTAAAATCGCTGAGCCCTTGAGTTTCATAAATATCATATCTAAACAGGTTTTTCCAACTCGATTTATTTATTTCAAATTTAGGAAAATCACTCTCACAAAATTCATCAAAACCCAGTTTAAACATATTATTTTCATATATATCCATATATATTTTCACATTATCCGCCGGATTGTTTATTTTTTTAGGGATATTTATCTCGGCTTCTTCAACGTCTTCTTTAACGTCCTCTTTCAAATTTGAGTGAAGCTGCTTGCTAAAAGCTTGTTCATATGTCTTTTTCGCCTCGCTCCAATCCAACATTTTCAGCCGATCATAATAATTATCACTTTGCGAATTCAAATCATATTTTGCCATATTTTCGATTGAATTTAAATAGGCCTTGTCATAAATTTCTTGAGATTTCGGGTTTTTATCATATATAGCACGAGATTTACATTTTTTTCCATCACAAGCCCCAGTATTTTTTATAACTTTTTCATACTGCGCTTCATAAATGTTCTGAATATTCACATCGCTCGAGTAGTTGTGGCTTTTGCTAAAATTCAGCTTTGCATCCAATTCGGCAGCCGCCATAGCATAGGTTGTCATATATGTTTCTATAAAATTTTTGTCTTTTCCGATGAAATCCAACTCTGTTTTGTTATTTTTGACGTCTTCAAGGGCGGCCAGATGAGCTTTTTGTAAAGTCAAATAATTATCAATATCATATTTTATATTACAACTGGCGTGATATTTTTTAATCCAATCAAAATAAAGCTCTTCCATTTGAATTTTATAGTCATACGGATCACCACATTTTAAAACATTAATTTTATTGTTAAAATTCGGGCTTGATGGGTCAAAAACATTTTTAATGTTTTTACACATAATTTTTAATATGAGCTGTTTAATCAAATCTTTCTCTTCTGTTATTAATTTATCGATTAGTGATATTTTTGTTTCTAAAAAATTAAATTTTTCTTTAAGATTATTTTTAACTGGATTAGATTTTATTTGATTTTGAGGATTTTTTTTAATCCAATCTAAAATTTTTTCATATAAAAAGCGGTCAAATTTGTTTTTGATTTTTGAAAGCGCTTGCTCACGTTTCCATCCGTAGTTTGTTTTATATTCAACACACATTGAAGGCATAACAGGACCTATGAATGAAATATGTTCTAAAAGTATAGAATTTATGGATCTTCTAATTTTATTTCGACTTTTATCTTTCTCGTCTTCGCTGTTTTTGTCAACTATGTTTTTGCATATGTTTTTTTCATCGATAAGGATATCATCGGCTTCCATGTCGCTATATGCGCGCTGCTTTTTGAGCCCCAAATCCCATTTTTGTGATTTAGCACTTTTGACAATTTCCATATCCTGTACGCTGAAGAGATTTTGTATGTTTTCACTAAAAATTTCGTCAATGATGCAATGTGTGTTTTCGGTTTCAATGCCGGCGCTCCAACACTTGAGCATTAAGCCAACAAGGTCGTTTTTGATTTTAGGGTCCTTTTTTATCAAATCCAAAAAGTTGTTTTTTGCAAGTAATATACTAATGGTTTTGCAGCCGTGAAGCGTTGAAAAGATATCGTTATTTATGCATAGAGACAACAATTTAAATATATCATATAAATTTTTCTGATCAATCTCATTATTTTTATCAACCAAACAATATATGGCGTCGGAAATTTTTTTCAAAGCATTGTTGTTGTCAGAGCATTTTAACAGCAAATTTATGATTGTAGGTATATTATTTAGAGCGTAGTTATCGCAAACTTTTGAATTGATCCAGTCTTTGACGGCCGAAGCAACGTTTAATTTCGCATCACAAGTTTTAGAACATTCCGTCAATATATTTTTGAGTTCTTCTCCATTTTCATTGTAAACATTATCAAAAAATTTCCCACTAACCAGCCTTCCAATAGCACACGCCACATATTTTCGCGCACAAGCTTTGTTTAAACACCTCTTTAATATATCTTTAATTTTAACATCATGGTCTTGATCAACTCCATTAAAGCATTTCTTTTTGGCTGAAACAGCGATCGCCCGGGCAATAATGTCCTCCTGATCATAAAAATTTTCCATTTCTGATAATTTGTCTATTATTTTCGAAGATATTTTCAAGTCTTCCCCAATATTTTCGACATCATATGATTTTATCAAATCACCAGTTAAATTTTCTATTTGTTTTTTTTCTAAATCTTGACCATTTTGCTCGCTTGAGCCAGGCTTGGGAGGATTTGCGCTTGCAAGCCCTGGCGCTACTAATATCATACTCAAAGCGCATAACGCAGCCATAATTCTCTTGTTCATATAAACTTTCCTCCATATCATTTTTTATGATAAAACATGTTTTTGCTAAACGTTTGCTTCATTTGCGCTCAACCAGCAAAACGCCAAAGCAAACAAAAACCATTGAGGTTAATTAGACAAAATATCCAAATATAACACAGTTATTGTACAATTTAGTCAAAATTTTGTCAACCCTTTTATGAAGCACATCGCTGCCTATAGGTTTGAACACTCAAGTTGGGAAGTTTATGGCAAGGGTTTAAAAAACACTAATTGTTTTGTTGGGTTATATTTGTCTCCATAATCCCCTTTTTTGAAAATATGAGAATTCGGTTACAAAAAACCGCCTTTTTCAAACCGCCCTCAATCGCGTTTCAAAAAACGATGCAAAAGCGAGCAACCTGCCGCCATCTCACAACGGGCTTGGATATTAAACCCTTCTCAAGCAAAAGTTCAATTGAAAGCGTCCGTGAAAAGTGGTAGGCCGGCGTCCTTGAGAGGCTGCCTTTATCTCACCAACTGCCAGTAATATTAAATCCTCCTCAAGCATGCGCGGTGTATTTCAAACAGGATTTAAGTATTTTTTATATGGCTAAAAATTTATTAAACATTAAATCTAAACAAGACAATATCTCCGTCCTGCATCACATAATTTTTGCCCTCCAGCCTAACCAAGCCCTTTTCCTTCGAAGCCGCCATGCTCCCGCATTTTATGAAATCATCAAACGAAACGACCTCAGCGCGAATGAAGCCTTTTTCAAAATCAGAGTGGATTTTGCCGGCTGCTTGAGGGGCTCTGGTTCCTTTTTTTATGGTCCATGCGCGAACTTCAGGTTCCCCAGCTGTTAAATATGAGATAAGCCCCAATAATTTATAACTC
Source organism: Oscillospiraceae bacterium (assembly GCA_902798675.1). Classification (GTDB taxonomy): domain Bacteria; phylum Bacillota; class Clostridia; order Oscillospirales; family Ruminococcaceae; genus RUG12519. The sequence goes on along the minus strand of CADBXQ010000006.1, from coordinate 4,352 downwards.
GTTTTAATTATCCTGTCAAGGCCGGATTCTTCAAGGCTCAAATCTTCCAAAAAAAGCTTCCTGTCTTCAAAAGACATTTCACTTAAATCTTCTTCAATTTTTGCGCAAATAGGAAACACTGCTGCATTCTCAGAGCTTGAAAATTCAATAACTTTTCGAAGGCCACTGTGGGTTTTTAAGCCATTTTCATAATCTTTTTCAGACAAATTAGCCGCATATATCACTGGTTTTCTCGACAAAAGCTCCAAAGAATCAAGAAAAATTCGATCATCTTCCGAAGGAGTTTCAAAGCCTCTTGCGCTTTTTCCATCCTCCAGCCAGCCAAGCAATGCTTCCAAAAGCTCAATTTGGCTCAAAAGTGATTTGTCTGCTTTGGATTGCTTTTTAATTTTTTCAATCCTGCGCTGCAAAATTTCGATATCGGAAAAAATAAGCTCGAGGTTTATTGTTTCAATGTCGCGAATGGGGTCTATTGAGCCGTCAACATGAACAATGTTTGAATCTTCAAAACAGCGAACAACGTGAACAATAGCGTCAACTTCGCGGATGTTTGATAAAAATTTGTTTCCAAGCCCTTCTCCTTTTGATGCGCCTTTAACAAGCCCTGCAATATCAACAAATTCCAAAACGGCCGGAGTCACTTTTTTGGGGTTATATATTTTTGCAAGCTCATCAAGCCTGGAATCCGGGACTGAAACAATCCCAACATTTGGGTCAATTGTGCAGAAAGGGTAGTTTGCGGATTGCGCGCCGCCCCCTGAAAGGGCATTAAACAATGTGCTCTTGCCGACGTTTGGAAGCCCAACCATGCCTAGTTTCATAACCAAATCACACTCCATGCTGAAAATGAAAATATATTTTTCAAATAATTAACACTTATGGAATATCATATCACAAAATTTTGCTGGCGTCAAAGCATAAATAGTTAAGAGTAAAGTGACGGGGTGTGCTATTTTATTGGGTTATATTTGTTTCCTTTAGTCCTTTTGCTTAAAATATATGACGTTTTGTTTAAAATTTCTGATAAAAACTAGTATCCTCGAATTCGTCCCCAAAAGCAATGCGAGAGCCAAACGACCCGCCGCCTGCTCACAACTGACTGTAATATTAAACCTTTCTTGAGCAAAAGTTTCTTTGAAAGCGTCCGTGACAAGTGGTAGTTAAGCGCCCTTGAGAGGTCGTCACGCCTTTTGACCTTGGCTTGCCATTGGCGCTTTGAAAGAGGGGACAAATATAACACAACAAAATCATACAAACAGTGTTTTTGTTTTCCGCAAAAATATGTTAAAAATTTACAAAAAGTTAACATTTAATTGGTGTTTTTGTGATATACTGCCTTCCGTTGACGTGTTTATTTATACTATGTGTAAAAAATATTATGTTTTAAGGGGATTAGGTTTGTTTATGCGCATAAAAATTTTAAAAAAGGTTCTTGCGGTCATGCTTGCAGGTGCTGTTGCCGTGGCAACGCCGGGGCTTTCTGTGAGTGTTGTGGCTTCTGGAAAGGGTAAAAAATCAGCAGCTAAAAAAGCGACAAAGAAAAAGAAGAATAAGCAAAAAGAGGAGAAAAAAGAAGACGAGAAAATTGAGGGAAACAAGATCGAAGGAGAAAAAATAGATTTTATATCAAACTCATCAGAAAAATTTCAACTTGGATTTATTGATTTTGATCCACATATTAACAGTATATCATCCACTGCAGAACAAGAGGATGGTTCAAAATTTGTTGAACTTTTAGAAAAAGGCCTTAATAATGAGCAAGACACCAAAGATTTTGTTAACATTTTCCACAAATTATTAACAACCACAAATTTTTTTGAGAAATTTAAAGAAGACAATCGCTTAAAATTTATTAAGTCCATACGATGGTTGCTGCAATGTCACGTGACTGACGAAAACAAAGGAAAAATTGTTCAAATCATTGGCGAGTTATCCGCAAAGAATTTGTTGAAAGTTTTTTCAAAAAAAGATGTTCAATTTGTTGCGGAATGGATTTTGAAGTGTCCAATTGATAACAACATTAAAAAAGATCTTTCAGAAGCCCTTGAAAAATTAATTACACACGATTTTTGGCCTAAATCAAATCAAAAAGCGCCAATTTCCAAGCTGATTAATGTTTTGGAAAAGTGCCTGGATGTTGATGAGGCTCGGGAAAATGTTCTGAAGATCATAAAAGCTATTATAAATGACAACATTATTAACAGCCAAAATTGTGGGTGTGAAGTTTCAAACATAATAAATATTTTGAAAAATTGCGAAACTGAAGAGGTTGACGCCAGAAACCAGATTGCAAGTTTGATTGATTTAAAATTGTTTTTTTCAAGTCCTGACTTTTATAGCAGAGATGACATTTTAATTATGGTGCAGATATTAGATGAATGTTCAAATTCTGATAATGCCAGACAATTTGTTGCAGATGCAATTAAAAAATTAATTGAACGGAAATTTTTGAAAAATTTTTATAAAAATGACATCAACATCATATTGCAAATATTAAACAAATGTTCAGATTCTGATGATGCTAGGCAAAGTGTTGCATCATGTATTTCGGATTTGTCTAGCGCTGATTTGTTGTCCAGCCATACTAAGCGCGAGGATATAGGCTTCATATTTAATATATTAAAAAAATGTTCAACTTTAGAAAGCGCAAAATGTTCTGTTTCAGCCGCAATTTCATTACTCGCGGCAAAAGATTTATTTAAAAAATATGATGAAAAATTTCTGTTATTTGATCTTTTAAATGATTGCTTGATGGATGAACAAAGCGCAAGATTTTCCCTGTCTGCCATAACGGTTTTATGCACAGGAACAGCATTTATAATTGATAATGAAAAAACATCATCACGGCGTATTGAAAAGATTTTTTCATTTGAGAAACATTCAACCGAAATCTTTAAATTGTTTAAAAAGTCAATAGAATTGCTTGATTTCAAGCCACAAGTTGCATATGTTATTTTCATATTAGCTAAGGAGAATTTTTTCAATGGGTGCAGGTTAAGTGACGTTAAAGCTTTAGTTAATATTTTAGAAAAGTGCGCATGCCAAGGCAGGGAAAGATTTCTTGAATTAGCTATTGATAGATTATATCAAGGACAAATTTTAAAATGCTATAAAAATGAACAGGGCATCTCGAACTTGCGGGACGCATTTTCGATTGCCGGGGGAATCAAAAAAGTGTTGGATGCTAACCCGGGATATAGCCTAAATGATTTATTCCAAAGTTATGGTAAAAAATATACTTTAGATTTTAAATCGCTTAAATTAATTCAAATAACGCCAAAACAAAGTGACAAAAAGAAGAAAAAAGAATCTTCGGAAAGTTTTGTTGAATCTGGACAAAAGATAATATTGAATTCGCTTCAAAAAATTTTAGCAAAAGAAAATGTTGAAAGCGACAAAGTTTTAAACGTGCTAAACCTTATGCTTCAAGATGGGGATGGCGAGCTGCAAAAAAACGTCATGGTGTATTGCATTTGGAATTTAGTTGACCAACAACGAGTAATTTTTCAATCCAAAGACATTCCAAGGTTAATAGAACTGTTTAAAAAATGCGTGGGAAGTGATTTTTCCAATAAATTTGTTTCAAAAACCATCGAGTCTTTAATTTTAAACGATTGGCAAGGCGAATATAGTAAAGATTGGTTTGAAGAATTAATAAACATATTGTCCGACTGCTCAAAAAACAATAGCAGCAAAAATTATGTTGCAAAAGCTGTTAACATGTTGATTTCAAAATGCTGCGTGGCTCCGAAATTAATTTTAAAAGAAAAAATGACAAACGCTGATCAAAAATTGATTTTAAAAATCATAGACATATTAAGCAATTGTTTATATGATCCTGAGGAAAATGGAGAATTTATTGCTTCATCCATAAAAAATTTAACAACCATGGGTCTTTTAAACGAATTTGAAAAGTCAAAAATTTCAAACATATTTAAAATGCTCGACAAATGCGCAAACAATAATGCGAATTCTTTGGGACACATTATGTGTGCTGTTAAAAGCTTGGCTCAAAACGACTCTTTAGCTCTAAAACAAGCTGCCAATGAAATGACCCATTCCGATAAAGAATTTATTGGGATTTTAATAAAACTTCTAGACAAATGTTTGGCAAGTGAACGTGAAGATGTTGTTTGGGCGATTAAGGGTTTATATGAAAAAAATTTGTTTGGCAAAGGAAACAAGGATCAGGTTTTAAACGCAATCAATGTTTTAAATAAGTGTGTGTCCAGTGAAGGCGTGACGACAGCTGTCATTGCAAATGAATTAATCGAGGATTTATTCACAAAAAGCTTTTTGGAATCAATCTCTGACTCGAAGCAAATTTCCAAAATAACCAACCATTTGTTTTG
>CADBXQ010000005.1 GCA_902798675.1 Oscillospiraceae bacterium | reverse complement strand
TGAAATCATTATTAAATCATCATCATCATCAACAACCTTGATTCCAACAACATATCCCCGCTCATCATTAACTTTATAGTTCCTTGTTCCGGCGCCGCCCCTGCTTTGAAGCCTATATTCATCTATGCTGGTCCTGCGTCCTTTGCCCTTGGAGGAAATTGTCAAAACGCTCGCCCCTTCTCTCAGGCGCGCCATGCTCACAACTTCGTCGCCGGAATTCAGCCGAATCGCTCGAACGCCCATGCTCTGCCTTGAAGCCGAGCGAACGTCCTTCTCGCTAAACCGAATTGCCATTCCCTGCTTTGTTGCAACAATCAGCTCGCTTTCCCCTCTTGTCAGCCTCGTCCAAACTAATCCATCCCCTGGGTTCAGAGAAATAGCAATCAGGCCTTTCTTCCGCAAATTTTTATATGCGTCAAGCCTGGTTCTCTTAACCAGTCCGTTTTTTGTCACAAAAATCAAATATTTTTCGTCGCTGAAATCAGAAGTGCAGATCATGTTGGTTATCTTCTCGTCAGGCTCCAAAGACAGCAAATTAACAATATTTGTCCCTTTAGAGCTCCTTCCGCCCTCGGGAATTTCATAGCATTTCAGGCGATACATCAGGCCTTTATCAGTTATAAACAAAATATGATCATGTGATGACCCAACAAAAAGCTCTTCAACAAAATCTTCATCCCTCTGCTTCATTCCGCTTATTCCTATGCCGCCTCTTTTTTGGAGCTTATATGAATCGGCAGGCTGCCTTTTAATATAGCCATAGTGGGTCAGCGTCACAACGCAATCTTGAACAGGGATTAGGTCCTCAATGTCAACCTCGCCGCTGATTGGAACAATCTGGGTTCTTCTGTCGTCTCCAAATTTTTCTTTTATCTGGCCCAGTTCTTCAACAATAATTGCTTTAATACGAGATTCGTTTGCCAATATATCCTCAAAGTCTTTAATCTTTTCAATCAGATCAACAAGCTCCAACTCAATCTTCTCTCGTTCAAGGCTTGAGAGCTGACCAAGCCTCATCTTAACAATCGCGTCAGCCTGAATTTCATCCAAGTCAAACCGCCGCATCAGTCCCTCTTTTGCCTCTTGAACCGTCTTGCTGCTTCGTATAATCTCAATAACCTGATCAAGATAACTGAGCGCAACCTTTAACGCCTCTAAAATATGCTCCCGCTCTCTGGCCTTTTTTAAATCAAACTCAGTCCTTCGGCGTATGACGCTCTTTTGATGGTTTATATAATATACAAGCATCTCTTTTAAATTCATGACCTTTGGAACGCCATCAACAATCGCAAGGTTTATGACGCCAAAAGTGTCCTGCATTTGAGTGTATTTATACAGTTTATTGAGAACGATTTGCGGATTTGCATCGCGCTTTAGGTCGATGATCAGCCGCATTCCATCTCGCCCAGATTCATCCCTTGGCGCAACAATCCCCTCGATTTTTTTGTTTTTAACGTGGTGGGCTATGGATTCAACCAGCTTTGCTTTATTGACTTGATATGGAAGTTCGGTGACGACTATTCGGTTTCGGCCATTGCTCTTTTGCTCGATGCTCGCGCGACATCTGAGGGTTATTTTCCCCTTCCCTGTTGCATATGCTGCTCTGATTCCGGCCTGTCCCATGATGATTCCGCCTGTCGGAAAATCCGGCCCTTTAATTTTTTCCATAATCTCAGCAATTCCAACGTCTTCATTTTCCAAAACCATAAACACGCCGTCAATAACCTCCCGCAAATTGTGAGGCGGAATGTTGGTTGCCATCCCAACTGCTATTCCTGAAGACCCATTAACCAAAAGATTCGGAAACCTAGACGGCAAAACGGTCGGCTCTTTGAGCCTGTCATCATAGTTCATCCCAAAGTCAACGGTTTCTTTATTGATGTTTGTCAACATTTCCATCGAAATTTTGCTCATGCGCGCTTCTGTATATCTATATGCAGCCGCAGGGTCCCCATCAACCGATCCAAAGTTTCCATGCCCATCAACCATTGGATATCTCAGGGAAAAATCCTGCGCCATCCGAACCAACGCGTCGTATATCGAGCTGTCTCCGTGAGGGTGATAACTTCCCAAAACATTACCCACTGTATCTGCACACTTATGATATGGCCTGTCTGGAAACAGATTATGCTCCCACATTGTGTATAAAATTCTCCTGTGAACCGGCTTGAGGCCATCCCTAACATCCGGCAAAGCCCTGCTAACAATAACCGACATAGAATAGTCCAAAAAAGACTTTTTCATTTCTTTTTCTATGTCAACCGGTATAACCTTCCCAACGCTGGGATCAAAATCCATTTCTCTTTCCATAAAACGTCTCCTCAACTTTTTGTTTCAACAATATATCTATCTTCAAATTTTTTCGCGTATTCCCTGATTTTCTCTATTTTTCTCTCGTTTAGGCATCTTTTGGGAACAACATATATATTTTTAGCTGAAGTCATGACCAGAAAAATTTTTTCATATTCAAGCATCTTTGCAGAATCAGAAGTGTATGCAACGATTGCTTTGATTCCGTCACTTTGCTCAACACACAAAAAATTACTATAAAATTTAACATTGAAACTGAATTTCCCTCCACAAAAATCTCGCCCAGCCGTTTGACTGTAGGATGAAATTGAAAGAATGATTGCAAAAGGCAAAATCCCAAACCAAAAGCCATAAAAAACCCTAAAAACAACATCAAGATTCTTGCCAGTTGTTAAATAATAGTAAATAAGGGGAAGAAAATTCAAACCAATCATCACAAAGACAAAAGCACTAACAGAATATTCAATAAAAAAATTCAGAATTTTTCTAAAATTTGAGCTTGATTGACTCCCTTCATCCGGCGCTTTTTTGGCGCCCTTTTTTCTCCTCAGAAGCCACCGCCCCTCTTGAAATTCATCAAAACTTAAATAACATGAAACGATCAAGTCCGCATTCAATTTGTCAACAACACTAACTGCGCAACAATTTTCCTCCCTTTCAGTAAAAGTCACACTTTTAAATCTTGCATCACGATTTTCTTTCTCCATAAAATATCTCCTAAAGTTTTCAAAAAAATATCGAAATAACAATTTTAATTTATTTTAACGCGATGCGGCTCAACGTCATCTTGTCTTATCAATATATCTTTCTTTGAATTTTTTTGCATATATTCTAATTTTTTTCGTCTTTTCTTCATCTAAACCGCCTTTAGGAATAATATACATATTCTGATCTGAGCTAGTTATTATAAAGCTTTCGTTATATTCAGTCACGCTACCACCAACTGACTCATATGGTATTAGGCTTATGACTTTGTCGGCCCTTTCAATCCAAACCAAATCATTATAAAATTCAACGCTGAATTTACGCTTGACTTCAAAAAAATCAGGAACATTGCTTATAATCAAAGCAAAAAACAACGGAGAACAAAATCCAGCGCTGACCCAAAGAAATGAATGTAGATCTTCCGACGAAAACTTTTTCCAAAAAACCAGAAAAATAACTAACCATATCACGATCATTAAAATCAACTCAGAAAAAACACCAAAAGCCATCGATCGATTTTTGGCACGACGTCGCTGCTTTTCTAGAGGCCTAAACCCCGCTTTAAATTCTTCTGGGCTCAAATCGCACAACACAGCGAGCCCGGCTTGCTTGGCGCCTTTGCAGTCTGAAATTAAATCTTCAAAACTTGCGCAGCTATTTTCTTTTTCCACAAAATATCCTCCCCAATTTTTTTACATTAAAATCATCTTTTGCTAGTTTCAACAATATATCTATCTTCAAATTTTTTCGCGTATTCCCTGATTTTCTCTATTTTTCTCTCGTTTAGGCATCTTTTGGGAACAATATACATGTTTTGATCCGAGCCAATTATCATGAATTTTTCGTCATCTTCAATAAATTTATTGTCAAGGCATGTATATGCTATCCTGTTTGCTCCGTCGCTTTGTTTGATATATATCAAATCATCATAAAATTTCATGCTAAAATTAAAACTTTGATTGGCAAAAATTCGAGCTATGTTGTTTCGGTGAATAATCGGCGTAAACCATATAACATAAAGTATTGCCAAAGCAATCCCTATGAAAACATAATTATATATCTCTGTGCTGCGGTTAAAAATCATGTCAAACAAATTGATCAAAATGACTAGTACGCAAAGCGTGATATAAAGATATCTCCTCTTTTTTCGCTTTTCTTTTTGAAACCGCTTCAGGCTCGATTTAACTTCATGCGGCTTTAAATTATATGAAACGTTTAAGTGCCTCTGGCGATCGTGTTCATCATAGTATCCCTGGGCCTCGTCCTCAAAATCAGCAACCAGATCTTTCGGCCGAACCGCGCCGCTTTCTTCAAATTCCATAAACCATCCCTCTCTCTTCGCAAATTATGGCGGCAATTGTTTTTTGTTTTTCGAAGATTTTCAAGCTTTTGCCGCGTTTTTAATTTTAAATTCAACCCCCTTCAGGACGAAGCTCGCTTTAACTGTTGCTGACGTTTCACGTGAAACATTTTGCGATAAAGCCCATTCCCTCGGGACAAATTCATCCATCCGCTATGAGGACGCCCCCAAAAGACACTTAAATGTCCAGATTTTGAACATACTGCGCATTTTTTTCAATAAACTCCCTTCGCGGAGCAACTTTGTCTCCCATGAGAATCGTGAAGGTTTCGTCCGCCGCCTCAGCGTCTTCCATATCAACTCGAATCATAACCCTGTTTTCAGGATTCATGGTTGTCTCCCAAAGCTGATCAGGATCCATCTCTCCAAGGCCTTTATATCTTTGAATTCCAATTTTAGCATCCGGCTTTTGAGCGCGCATATCCTTTAAACACTGGTCTCGCTCGCTGTCAGAATAAGCGTATAGATGCTTCTTGCCGCAAGTCAACCTGTAAAGCGGAGGCTGGGCTAAATATATGTGTCCCTCTGATATAAGCGGCTTCATAAACCTAAAGAAAAAGGTTAAAAGCAGCGTCCTAATGTGGCTTCCGTCAACGTCAGCATCGGCCATAATGACAACTTTATTATACCGCAATTTTGAAATGTTGAAATCCTCGCCAATCGATGTTCCAAGCGCCGTGACAACCGGCATCAACTTTTCATTTCCATACACTTTGTCCAGGCGGGACTTCTCGACGTTTAGCATCTTTCCCCAAAGCGGCAAAATTGCTTGATATTTTCGCTCTCTTCCGCTTTTAGCAGAACCGCCCGCTGAATCCCCCTCAACAATATACAGCTCTGTTAAAGACGGGTCTCTTTCCGAGCAATCCGCCAATTTCCCCGGCAAAGACGCCCCATCCATAGACGACTTCCTTCGCGTCAGCTCCCGCGCCTTCCTTGCTTCCTCTCTGGCTTTTTTTGCAACCAAACATTTTTCCATTATGCTCGCAGCAACAGCTGGATTTTCATCCAAAAAGTCGGTCAATTTTTCACTAATCAAATTTTCAAGCATCGGCTTGCATTCAACATTTCCAAGCTTTGTCTTGGTCTGGCCTTCAAATTCAGTCTCCATTAATTTGACGCTAATAACCGCTGTCAGGCCCTCTCTCGAGTCGTCCCCAATCAACTTTTCGCCATCTTTCAAAAAATTACATCGTCTTCCATATTCATTTAGCGTTTTAACCAAGGCATTTTTAAACCCCGTCTCATGCGTCCCGCCTTCTGTAGTGTGTATATTATTTGCAAAAGAGAGGATTAAATCGTTATAGCTGTCATTATACTGAAGGGCAACTTCCGCTTGAGAGGTTTCGGTTTGGGTTTTTAAATAAACTATCTCGTGCAGCGTTTCAAAGCCTCTTTTTTTGTGTATATACTCAACAAAGCTTTTTATTCCGCCCTCATAATGCAAATCTTCCGAAATTTCTTCATCCCCACGCCTGTCCGAAACAACAATCCTGACTCCCGCATTCAAAAACGCCTGTTCGCGAAGCCTTTTAAGGACAATTTCATAGTCATATTCCAACTCGCTAAATATTTCGCTGTCCGCCTTAAAAACAACTTTTGTCCCTGTTTTGTCGGTTGTTCCGATTTCTTTGAGAGGTTCGTGATATTTTCCTCTTTCAAAACGCTGAAAATATGTTTTTTGGCCATCATCAACCGTCACCTCAAGCCACTCGCTCAGAGCATTAACAACCGACGCTCCAACTCCATGAAGCCCGCCCGAAACTTTATATCCTCCGCCGCCAAACTTGCCCCCGGCGTGGAGAACAGTGAAAACAACTGTTAGAGCAGAAATTCCTTCTTTGGGATGAATTCCGATCGGGATCCCTCTTCCATCATCCGAAACACTAATAACATTCCCGGGCAATATTTCAACATCAATCCTTTCGCAATAGCCGGCCAAAGCTTCGTCTATTGAATTATCCACGATTTCATAAACCAAGTGGTGAAGCCCCCGCGATCCGGTCGACCCTATATACATTCCCGGCCTCTTTCTGACCGCCTCAAGGCCTTCCAAAACCTGAATGTCTTGTTCGCTATATCGTCTCACATCGCCCATAAATCCAATTCATACCTTTCCGAAAAATAATCTAAACAAAGTTGACCGCATTTCACCCCCCAAAAAGGAGCCATGCATCAGATTCCCCAGGGAACAATTTCTCCATGTATATTTTAGCGCTTTTTTATTAAAATTTCAAGCAAATTTGAAAGTTTTTTCTAAAATTAATTTTAAAATTTAGGTTCGAACTAAATTCCTCTCCAAATGCTCTTTTTTTATATTTAAATCAAAAATTCTTCGAGGCTTTGGAGTATATGGTTTTAGACAAAAGCGAACTAAAATAGACTTTTTTCTCTGTCAAAACAAATGAAAGCGGGATATCGCGAGAAACGTCTTCTATTTGTCCTTCTTTCTCGCATATCTTCAAATATTCCCTAGTCTTCTTGGAAACCGTTACCCCGTCCAGATCAAAAACGCCAATGATGTCGCTCAATCTCAAAGCTTTTTGCTCCCCAATGTCACAGTACATAAACCTTTCCATCCTCCATTTTGTATATTTTAGCGTTTTTAAAACTTTTAAGACTCAACCCGCCGCAACACGTTATGAACATTTGACTGCCTTGAATTTGATTTAAAATGTATTTTTGCCGATCCACATCCAACTCGCTCATAACGTCATCAAACAAAATAACCGGATTGCGCCGACATATCAACTTCAAGAGCCTAGCCTGGGCAAGTTTTAGCGCAATAACACACGACCTTTGCTGCCCCTGCGATCCATATTCTCTTGCGTCCAGGTCTCCAAGCTTAAAGGCCAAATCATCGCGGTGGACCCCTATTTTAGTGTGCCCCATATCAAAATCCGCTGCTTGAAAAAATTCTAATTTTTCAATATATTCCCTAAAATCATCTTCGCTGTATGTGTTTTTAAGCTTCCTGTCAAAAACAGTCGACTGATATTTAATTTCCAAACGTTCTCTTCCCTCGGAAATTTCTTGGTATATGACCGCCAAAACTTTCGACATCTTTTCAACATAGTCCTGGCGAATCATTGTTATTATCGTTCCGATTTGAGCCATCTTCTCATTCCAAATGCCAAGCGTGTTGGAGCTTTTCAATCCGCGGCTTTTTAAAAGAAAGTTCCGATGATCCAAAATTTTTTCATATTGTTTGCAATATTTTAAATATCCGGGTTTTAATTTAGTGATTGCATCGTCTAAAAATTTGCGCCTGGCTCGAGAATCTCCCTGAACGATTGATAAATTGGCCGGAGAAAAGCAAACAGCATGAAAATGCTCATATATTTCAGACACCCGCTTGATCGGAACTTCGTTTAAAAAAAACTGATTTTTGGGGGATAAAATGGCTTTGACGGTCTGCTCGCGCTCTAAATCGCTAAATTTAAGCCGCAAGTCTGCAAAATCTCGCCCAAATGCGATTTTTTTCGCGCTTTTTAGGTGAAACCGCTCCGCCCCAGAAAACAAGCCAATCGCTTCCAGCAAATTGGTTTTCCCCTGCGCATTTTGCCCATATATCAAATTCACTCCGTCGCAGGGACATATTTTTGCATTTTTGAGGTTTTTATAGCCATCTGCAAAAAATTCATCAATTTTCATTTTTTATAATATACTCCACGCCATCCACCTCGACAATGTCGGAATTTTTTAGTTTTTTTCCTCTTAGTTTGCAAACTTTGTGGTTAACATAAACCTCGGCATTTAAAATTTTAGCCTTTGCCCTGCCGCCCGACGAGCAAATTGACGCAAATTTCAAAAAGTCACCAAGCCTGATTTCGGGCGTTTTGATCTGTATTTCTTTCAATTCTCTCCCTCGCTATTTTAAAACCTTTGAATCTAGGATTTTAATCTGACAGGCAAAACCAAATATAAAAATTCATCACCATCAGTTGGCTCAATTTTTATCGGCATAACAGGCCCGTCCATATTAATTTTAATCTGTTCGCATTCACAATGCTTCAGCGCGTCCAGCATATATTTATTATTAAACGCAATTTTTTCAATTGAATTTCCGGTCATTTCAACCAAAAACTTGTCATTAACCCGTCCCAAGCTGCTCTCACACCTCAAAAACACCTTTGAATCATCAACTTTCATGACAACACTGATCCGATTAGTCACCATTATCGAAACTCGCTCAATTCTCTGCGCCATATCCTTGGGATTTGCGATAATTGTTGTTGAGCTTTTTTGAGGAATTGCTGCTTCATAGTCAATAAACGACCCTTCAAGAAGCCTGGTTATGATAAAATATTCGCCAATTTTAAAAACGGCATGGTTTGAGCTGATTTCAATTGTTGTTTGCGCCTCATCGCCATCTTTTAAAAGCTTGCATATCTCGCTTAAAGTTTTGCTCGGAACAACGAAGCTTAAGTCTTTTAAATCGGTTTCTATTTTTTTTCGGCTCAGAGCAACTCTATATCCATAAACAGAAACAATGTTTAAAGAGCCGTCTTTGATTTTAAACATAGACCCACATAATATCGGGTTTTGTGTTGATAGTTGTGAAACTGCAAATAGAGTCTTTTGAATCATGCTTTTTAGAACATTATCTTTAACTGTTAAAGACTGGTTTACTCCAACTTGTGGAATTTTGGGATATTCAGCCGGATCCAGTCCAATAATTTTATATTCAGTTTCGCTATCGCTGATTGTTGTCATAAATTTTTCATCTGTTGATATATTAACCGTTGGTCCCGCCATTTTTTTTAGCATTTCCTTTAAAAGTTGAGAATTTAAAATAGCGGCCCCATCTTCTTTCCCTTCAACTTCCAAACAGCTAAATATGCCAATATCCAGATCATAGCCTGTTATTTTTAATTGATTACCGCTGCATTCCAGCAGCAAGCCTTCAAGCGCGGGAATGGCGTTGGCTCTTGCGGATATTGCAAGTGATGCGTTTGTAACAAGAGCGCTTAAGTTGTTTAGTGAACAAGAAAAAATCATAAAATATGTCTCCTAACCATAATTGATTTAAATAATTGCCTTTATATATGATAAATAAATATAATATTTTTTAGTAGTCATAGTAGAGGGCGTTGAAAACCGGGAAAACTCAAAAATCCCAAGCCTCACGGGCTTTTTCAAACATATTTTTTTAACATGGCTTGTTTAAAACTTGTTAAGATTGTTGAAAACTATTTAACCTAAGTTAAAATGTTGAAAACGTTGTTGAAACTGTTGAAAACTTTAGTTGAAAACCAGAAAAACTTTATGCAAGAATTATTTTTTTCAACTTATAAACATTTTACTTTATCAACATTTTAAAAACCAAATGTTAAAAACTTTGCTCAATTCCGTGGTGATATGAAAAACAAGCGTTAAAAACTTTGTTGAAAAATTTTAATTTTCAAAAAATAAAGGGAGAATCAGTCCCTTATATTTTTAATTATGTCTTCAATAATTTCTTTTTGTTTAGAATCCTTTTTCATTATGCTTTCAACTTGCTTTAGCGAATATGTTATTGTTGAGTGGTCTCGGTTTGAAAACTCCTTTCCGATTTCTTCATATGGGGCTTGGGTTATTTCCCTGACAACAAAAATTGCAACATGTCTTGCTTTGGCGATTTGAGATTGTCTTTTGGTTGATCTGATGTCACTTTCTGAAACCCCAAAAGTTTTGCTGACTTCGCTTATGATTTTTTCTATGGTGACGGGGGTTGGCTGATCATCATTTAATATATCTCGGATTATGGAGTGGGCCATGTTGATTGAGGGCGAAGAGTTTGCGAGGAGTTTATATGCTTTCATTTTTTTAACAGCGCCTTCAAGTTGTCGGATGTTGTTTTTTAAATTTTTAGCGATATATTTAACAACGTCGTCGGGAATTTTAATGTTTAGTATTTGAGCTTTGCGCCGGATTATTGCAACGCGTGTTTCAAAGTCTGAAGGCGCGATATCTGCCAAAAGCCCCCATTCAAATCTTGTTCTGAGCCTGTCTTCAAGGGTTTTAATTTCTTTTGGAGGTCGGTCTGAGGTCAAAACAATTTGCTTTCCAATTTGGTGTAGCTCGTTGAATGTGTAAAAAAATTCCTCCTGAGTCTGGGTTTTCCCAGCCAAAAATTGGATGTCATCCATCAATAAATAATCAACGTTTCTATATTTTTCGTGAAACTCTCGGGTTGTTTCTTGCTCAATTGCTGTTATAAATTCATTAGTAAACGCTTCTCCGTTTATGTATACTATGTTTAAAGCAGGAGTGTTTTTATTTACTTCGTGTTTTATAGCAAGCAACAGGTGGGTTTTTCCCATTCCGCTCGGGCCATATATAAACAAAGGGTTATATGCACCGGTTTGATTTTGGGCGACCGCCTTGCAGGCTGCATATGCAAAAGTGTTGGTGCTGCCAACGATAAAGGTGTCGAATGTATATTGAGATTCGGCATTTGTGTATATATCATCCAAGTTTGGGGGAAAAATTGAGTTGTTTTCCTTGTCTTGATCGGATTGTTGGTTTTGGGCTTCTTCAACAATGATTGTTATTTTAACGTCAAAACCTAAAATGTCTTTAAATTCTCGACATAAAGCGCGGCTGTATTTAGTCATGATGATGTTTTTTTGAAATTCATTGTTTAAAGAAAGGACAACCTCAGAATTTCGAAGCTCAATTGCCTTTAAAGGAGCGATCCAAAGATTATATGCTGTTGGAGATAGCTCGCTTTCAAGGCTTGATTTAACCACATCCACAACATTAGAAAAATTTGTCATATTTTTTAATATATCCTCCCTTTTTTGTGTTAAATCAGATTACATCATTATATCATTTAATTTTAAGGTTTTCAAGTGAAATGATTGAATTTGTTAAAATCCTTTGTGCAGGTGCGCAATTTGTGTGACAAAGCAAGTGAAAAATGTTGAGACTTGCGGGGTGTGTATTGTTTTATTGGGTTATATTTGTTTCAATAAAATTTTTCACTTAAAATATCCGGGCGTTTTGTTTAAGATTTAAGATAATTTTTCATGGCCTGGATCGCGTCCCCAAAAAAGCAATTCAAAAGCTGCCCAAGCGCCGCCGGCTCACAACCAACTGTAATATTAAACCTTCCTAAAGCGAAAGGGGTTTTTAAGCTTCCCACAACAAGCGGTAGGCAAACGTTATCAACACCTTTTGTGAAAAAAATAAATAAAATAATTTTTTTAATTTTTTCACTTGACTTTTTTTTTTAATGTAGTATAATATGAATCAGTTTAGCATTCTAAACGAGAGAGTGCTAAATTTAAAAGTATACTAAACAAATGGATGGAGGAACTTTATATGAAAATCAAGCCTTTGGCAGACAGGGTAGTAATTAAAATGCAGGAAGCCGAGGAGACAACTAAAAGCGGGATAATTCTTGCTGGGAGCGCGAAGGAAAAGCCTGAAATCGCGGAAATTGTTGCTGTTGGGCCTGGCGGAATTGTGGATGGAAAAGAGGTTAAAATGCAGCTCAAAGTTGGTGACAAAGTTTTGACGTCGAAATATTCTGGAACAGAAGTTAAGATTGATGACGAAGAATACACAATATTGCGCCAATCTGACGTTTTGGCAATTGTAGACTAATAAAAAGATATGAAATTTTTAGATTATAGTTATATATTTGGAGGTTTTTATTAATATGGCTAAAAAAATAATATATGGCGAAGAAGCCAGAAAAGCTTTGCAAGCTGGAATAGATAAACTCGCAGACACTGTTAAAATAACGCTTGGCCCTAAGGGAAGAAATGTTGTTTTAGATAAAAAATTCGGCGCTCCGCTCATCACCAACGACGGAGTCACGATTGCTAAAGAAATCGAACTTGAAGATGAATTTGAAAACATGGGAACCCAGCTTGTTAAAGAGGTTGCTGTTAAAACGAATGATGCTGCGGGAGACGGAACAACAACTGCGACTTTGCTTGCGCAAGCTTTGGTTCGTGAAGGAATGAAAAATGTTGCTGCTGGCGCAAATCCAATGGCGATTAAGCGCGGAATGCAAAAAGCTGTTAATTCGGCTGTTGAGTCTATAAAAGCCAATGCTAAAATGGTTTCAGGGACAAAAGACATCGCTCGAGTTGCAACGGTTTCTTCGGATGACGCTGAGGTTGGAGAATTGATTGCCCAGGCCATGGAAAAAGTCACCTCGGACGGAGTCATAACGATTGAAGAATCTAAAACGGCTGAAACATATAGCGAAGTTGTTGAGGGAATGCAGTTTGATCGCGGATATATCACTCCATATTTTTGCACGGATTCAGACAAAATGGAGGCTGTTTTAGATGATGCATATATTTTAGTGACTGATAAGAAAATTTCTGTTATTAAAGATTTGCTTCCTCTTTTGGAGCAAATTGTCCAGTCTGGCAAGAAATTGTTGATTATTGCCGAGGATATTGAAGGCGAAGCATTAACAACCTTGATTTTGAATCGCCTGAGAGGAACATTCACAGTTGTTGGCGTTAAAGCTCCTGGATTTGGCGATCGTCGCAAGGAAATGCTTCAAGACATCGCAATTTTGACCGGCGCAACTGTTGTTTCTGGTGACGTTGGAATTGAGCTAAAGGATGCAACTCTCGACATGCTCGGAACAGCTCATCAAGTTAAAGTTGACAAAGAAAACACAACAATTGTCGATGGCGGCGGAAAATCTGAAGACATTAAATCTAGAATACACCAAATTCGCGCGCAAATTGAAAAAACAACCTCTGATTTTGATCGTGAAAAATTGCAAGAGCGTTTAGCAAAACTTTCAGGCGGAGTTGCTGTTATTAAAGTTGGAGCCGCAGCGGAAGTTGAAAAAAAAAAAAAGCTGCTGTTGAAGAAGGAATTGTTGCTGGCGGCGGAACTGCTTTGATTGCTGCTATGCCGGCGGTTAAAAAGCTTCTTGAGGAAGTTAAAGATCCCGATGAAAAAACCGGAATAGCGATAATCTTAAAGGCCCTGGAAGAACCTGTTCGCCAGATTGCTGCAAACGCCGGCTTGGAAGGGTCTGTGATAATAAACGAATTGATCTCGAAAAACGACTCAAATTATGGATTTGATGTGACATTAAAGCAATATAAAGACATGTTGTCGGCTGGAATTGTTGATCCTGCTAAGGTGACAAGAAGCGCTTTGCAAAACGCCTCCTCAGTTGCTTCGATGGTTTTAACAACCGAGAGCTTGGTGACAGACATTCCTGAAGAGAATCCGCCTGCTCCTGCCGCTCCTGCTGGAATGTATTAATAATAAAAAAACACGAAATAAAAAGCAACCTGCTCGAATTTGAAGCAGGTCGCTTTTTTATGGATAATATAAAATAAATCAAGGCTCAAACATTTTTTTGATTTTCGAAAAATTGTTCATACCAAACTATGAATGTATATATGGTCCAAATTTTTCTTGAATTGTCTTTTTTGCCATTTTTGTGGATCTCAAGCAGTTTTAAAATCCTGTTGACATTGAAAAATTCCGCCGCAATTTTTGATTGAAATTTTTCGCGGACAAGGCAAAAGTATTTATCGTCTTTTAACCAAATGCGAATTGGAACCGGAAACCCCAATTTTTTCTTGTCTGCAACCTGGCTTGGCATTCGCCTCTGAGCGGCTTCTCTGAGGGCAAGTTTTGTGTTTTGGGGAGTGACCCTAAATTTGAGCGGGATTTGTCTTGCAACTTCAATAACTTTTCGATCCAAAAACGGAACTCGAAGCTCAAGGGAATTTGCCATGCTCATCCTGTCTGCTTTGAGCAAAATGTCCCCAACCATCCACATATTGAGGTCTATAAACTGCATCTTGGTCACGTCGTCTTTGCCTTTGACAACTTCATAAAACGGCCGGCAAATTTTTGTTGGAGGCGGAATATTTAGCGGATTTTTCAAAATTTTTTGACGTTCACGCTTTGTAAATATATATGCGTTTCCAATAAAACGATCCTCAACTTTTTTCCCTCTGCGAACCAAATAGTTTATTCCCCTTCTTTCTCCAAACAAGGAAAAAAATCTGGCTATGAGATTTCTGATTATATATGGGATTTTTTCGTATTGGGCGTTTTCGACAGGGTCTTGATATACGTTATATCCGCCAAAAATTTCGTCTGCTCCCTCTCCCGACAAAACAACTTTAACATGCTGTGAAGCCAGTTTACACACAAAGTATAGAGCAACCGCGGAAGGGTCTGCTAAAGGCTCGTCCATATGATATTGAATCTTAGCAAACTCGCCCCAAAATTCTTCGGGCGAAATGACTTTGGTGATGTTTTGAACGTCAATGTATCTTGAAAGTTCTGTTGCATATTTGATTTCGTTATATTTGTGTTGAGAAAAGCCGACTGTGAATGTTTTATCGATATTTGCAGAGCACGCAACATAGCTTGAATCAACTCCAGACGAGAGAAACGCCCCAACTTCAACATCTGAAATTTTATGAGCCTCAATTGAGTCGTCAAAAACGCGCTGGATTTCGTCTGCCCAATCTTTGAGCTCGTTCTTTGAATTTTCTTCAAATTTTGCAATCCAGTAGCGCTTGATTTTGAGTTTTTCGTTTTCATACACAAAATAATGAGCCGGCGGAAGTTTATATACCCCTTTAAAAAATGTTTCAGATTCTGGAGAATATTGGAATGACAAATAATTTTCCAAAGCTTTTCGGTTTAGCTCTTTTTTAAAGGAGGGATGTTTTAAAAAGCTTTTAATTTCCGATCCAAAAATAAAGCTGTTGCCCATTTTAGCATAGTTTAAAGGCTTGATTCCAAACATATCTCTTGCGCCAAAAATTCGTTTACTCGCCTTGTCCCAAATGACAAATGCGAACATTCCGCGCAGCTTTTTAACCGATTCATATCCATATTCTTCATATGCGTGAAGCAAAACTTCGCTGTCTGAATTGTTCGAAAAAACGTGACCCTTTTGAGCCAGATCATTTTTCAAGTCTTTTGAGTTATATATTTCGCCATTAAAAACCAAAACCAAAGACTTGTCTTCATTAAACATAGGCTGGTTGCCAAATTCAAGATCTATGATTGAAAGCCGCCTAAAGCCCAAAGCTATGTCATCATCAACATATTCGCCGCTTGAATCCGGGCCTCTGTGAATAATTGTTTGCATCATTTTGTCTAAAATTTCTTTAGTTTGAGAGATGGTATTGGAAAATCCAACGAAACCACACATTTTGAAACCTCTTTTCAACTGTTTTTGCTATAGTATTGGGACAGTATATCACAAAAATGAAACATATTCAAGCAATTTCACGCTAAAAATTAGTAAATATTTACTGCATATCTAATGTAGTCTATTAAATATTCAAAAAAATTAGGCTTTAAAATTAAATTCTAAGAGCATATTTTGTTCACATAGCGATGTTTTTTTGCATATAATGAGTTAGAATGATGTTGTTTAAAAATATATTTATATTGATGTAAATATGCCATCTTAGTTATATATTGTCCAAAAGACCATATGTTAATATTGCTAAAAAAGAAAT
>CADBXQ010000004.1 GCA_902798675.1 Oscillospiraceae bacterium | reverse complement strand
TGCATATAACGAATATATCTCATCATAGCTGTTTTTTACGTCCTCTTGAGAATAATCAGGGAATTTTTCGAAAAGCTCATTCGGACATTTTTTTTGCATCGGAGCGCCAAGATCATCAAGCATTTTAAAAGCAAGATCATCCATAACAAAAACTCCGCCGCTTTCAACGTCCAAAACTATATTATAACCAGACATAGAATATTTATGAATCATTTGAATTTAGGCAATAAGTTTCAAAAAAACTATACTGCCGTAGCTCCCTCCCTCAAACACACACACTGTTAAATCCTTCTCCAGCACGCCAAATCGGCCGCTTAAAGGGCGCCGCTTTCGTCTTTTTCACATTTTTGATTTGCAACCGTGCAGGATGTTTTGCAGGCGGATTGGCAAGATGTTTGACACTCCCCACATCCACCTTCACATGCTGTTTGCTTCAGGTTAGCCTCGTTTAAGGATTTAATATGTTCCACAATTCATCACTCCAAAATCAATATTTTTTAAACAACAAAAAGAGTATATCACATTTTAAAATTAAATTCAAGACCATTTCGACATTTATTCTAAAAATTTTTTAAGCTAGACGCGATATAGCAAATCGGTCACAGAAGGAATTGGCCATATGTTTTTAGGAATGGATTTTTCAACATCATCAACATGTTTTCTCAAAATAGTCATGTTTTTAAGAACCAATTCACAATAATGCGTCGCCTTTTCCAGCTTGTTTTTAAAATCATTTTTATCCAGCGATTCGCAAAGATTATTTTTAGCCAAAGTGATCCTGTCAATCGACTTTGAGAGCATATTAAGCTCAGCCAAAAGCGTTTTGTTTTCAATTCGGCATTCCTTTAAATTCAGGTATGTTTTGCTAAGTTTGGCGCTATATTCAACGATTGCGGGAAGAATTTGGCGGCTGGTCATTTCAAGCATTGTGTGGGCTTCTATGCCAATTGTTTTGCAATAGATTCCAAGCATTATGTCGCGCCTTGCATAGCATTCGGATTTTGAAAAAACCCCAAAATGCTCAAACATATCTATGTTTTCTTGTTTAATGAATTCGCCAGACGCTTCGACTGTGTTTTTCAGATTAAAAAGCCCTCTAGACTTTGCTTCTTGTTCCCATTTTTTGGTGTATCCATTGCCGTTAAAAACTATTTTACCGTGGTTTTTAACGGTTTCTGAGACTATTTTTAAAACAGATTTATCAAGATTATTTTCATTTTCCATAATATCTGCAAAGCATTCCAAAGATTCGGCAACAATCAAGTTTAAAACAGTTGTTGAAAGAGATATCGATTCAGACGCGCCAAGCATTCGAAATTCAAACTTATTTCCGGTGAATGCAAAAGGCGAGGTTCTGTTTCTGTCGCTGCTGTCTTTAGGAGGATTGGGCAAAATATCCACACGTGTCACTAAAACGCTTGAAGAACCTTTGTCAAAATCCAAATCTCCCGAAGCAATATTTTCTAAAATTTTAGTCAGATATTCTCCTAAAAATATGGATATTATGGACGGAGGCGCTTCCTGACCTCCAAGACGCTTGTCGTTTCCAGCAGAAGCCGCGGTCATTCTCAAAAGCCCAGAATGCAAATCAACAGCTCGTATAACAGCGCACAGGAAAATCAAAAACTGGAGATGTTCTTCTTTGGTTTTTCCAACGTCAAACAAATTTTTTCCAGAGTTTGTTGCAAGCGCCCAGTTATTGTGTTTCCCGGAGCCATTAACATATTCAAACGGCTTTTCATGCAAAAGGCAAGCCAAGTCATGTTTTTTCGCGATAACCCTCATCATTTCCATTGTTAACTGATTGTGGTCTGATGCCAGATTGCAGGACTCAAACATTGGAGCCATTTCGTGCTGAGCAGGAGCGACTTCGTTGTGTCTGGTTTTAGAACACACACCCAGCGACCACAAGGTTTTGTCTAGGTCATACATATATTCAGAAACCCGAATCCGAATCCGGCCGCAATAATGATCATCCATTTCCTGGCCTTTGGGGGGCTTGGTTCCAAACATTGTCCGCCCGCATATTTTTAAATCCAAGCGTTTTTCATAATTTTTCCTGTCTATTAGAAAATATTCCTGTTCTGCCCCAACAGTTGGAACAACACGAGTTGTTGAATGATCTCCAAAAGCTCGAAGAATCCTGATTGCCTGCTCTGAAACGGCGTCCATAGACTTTAAAAGCGGAGTTTTTGCGTCAAGAGCTTCCCCGTTATATGAACAAAAAGCGGTTGGAATATATAGAGTTTTTCCTTTAACAAAGGCGGGCGAAGTGCAGTCCCAGGTTGTGTATCCCCTGGCTTCAAAGGTGTTTCTGAGGCCCCCATTTGGAAAAGATGACGCGTCTGGCTCGCCTTTAATCAACTCTTTTCCGGAAAATTCAAGCTCGGCTTTTTTATTTTTCGTGTTGATAAAACTTTCATGTTTTCCGGCTGTTATCCCTGTCATTGGCTGAAACCAATGCGTATAATGGGTTGCGCCGTTTTCAACCGCCCAGTCTTTCATAGCTGCAGCAACGATTGGCGCAATATCAGGCTCAAGCGGAAGCGACAGCTCAATAGATTTTTTAAGGCTTTGATATGTTTGGGAAGGCAAATGACGTTTCATAACCTCATCGTTAAAAACCTTAGATCCAAAATTGCTCAATAATTCCAAAATATAAAACTCCTTCGCATAAAATTAATAAAAACTTGATAATGCCCAAATTAAATCATTCTCCTAAATAATTTTTAACCATTATTTGAAGAAGTTCGTCTCTGTCTATCCTTCTGATCAGGTTCCTCGCGTTGTTATAGGTTGTTATGTAGGTTGGATCTTCAGAAAGTATATAGCCAACAATTTGATTTATGGGATTATATCCTTTTTCCTTCAGCGCATCATACACAACCAGCAAAATTTTTTTCATGTTGCTTTCTTTATCGTCGCCCAAAGAAAAAATAACGGTTTTATCTTGCATAATGTTTTACCTCCCACAGAATATGAAAACAGTAAAAAATAACTAATTGACATTATATCACATGCCAATAGAAATAGCAACAATTTATACATAATATTTTTTTAGATTGTTTCATATCCTGTGGACTTAATTTTGCTGCTGTTTATTTTTATCTATGAAGGCCTGAAATTTTTCATATATATTCAAAAATAGCGTCAGGTTAGGTTATATTTGTCCCCTCAAACGCTCCTGCTTAAAAGATCTGACTCTTTGTTAAAACATCGACATATTATAATATCCTCAATCGCGTTTAAAAAAACAATGCAAGGGCTGGGTAAGCGCCGCCAGCTCACAACTGACTGTAATATTAAACCCCGCTCAAGCGCAAGTCCAGTTGAAAGCGTCCGTGATAAGTGGTAGGCCGGCATCCTCGAGGGGGTGTCACTCCTTTTGACCTTGGCTTGTTATTGGCGCTGTCAAAGAGAGGGCGCTTTAAATTGGATTGAATTGCTTGGTTGAATTGTGAGCAGGCGGCGCTTAATTAGTTTTTGCATCGTTTTTTAGAACATAGTCAAAGATAGATTGAAAAAGCGAATTCCTTTAATTTGACTATTATATTTTCAGATATGGAATTAATGGGACAAATATAACCCAAATCCACATTTAATAAATTTTCTGAAAATTTTTTATTTTAATCTGGCTTGAGCAAAAGGACCCTTTTGAAAGCATGCGTAATAAATGGTAGGTTAGCATCCTTGAAAGACAAAAATAACCTAATCCAGCAAAATATTTCTGACTTGAGAGCAAAAATATAAAGATCCAAACAAAACAACCGCACCATCTCTTCCGGCCAAATTTTTAGCGGTCTTAATGGCAATTTGCGGATTTTTTTCAACCAAAGCATTAAATTTTAGATCGGTTGCAGCTTTAAACAAACATTCCGCGCTGACTGCGCCGTCAAAATCCATCTCCGTTATTATTAATTTATCAAACCTGTCTTTTATTTTAGCCAGAGCCGCCCGGTAATCCTTAGTTTTTAGCATGCTGACAACGCCAATTAGCGGGGTTTTTTTTAATAAAGTCAAAGATTTACTAAGAGCAGTCACGCCGTCAGGATTGTGCGCGCCGTCTAAAATAGTTAAAGGATCTTCACATATTTTCTCTAATCTGGCTGGGATATGCGCAAAATATATGCCTCTTTTTATATATTTCGCGTTTATTCCTATTTTTAAAAGAGCAGTTATGGCGAGCATAGCATTGGAAATTTGATGCTGTCCGATAAGCTTAGTGCGATAGCAAACGCCGCCATATATCCACACATTTTCAGTTGAATCACACACCTCGGCGCACGGTTCGTGGGAATATATCAACTCCACACCCTTGCTCAAACAAATCGAATCAACAACGTTTTTAACCGCAGCAGGCTGGTTTCTGTCGCACACACAAAGGCTTCCAGGCTTTAAAATCCCCGCCTTTTCCTTTGCAATCTGAGCAATATCCACCCCTAATTCACTTGTGTGATCACGCGAAATGTGGGTAAGTATTGCAACTTCAGGCGGCAAAATGACGTTTGTTGAGTCTAAACGCCCGCCCATTCCTGCCTCTAAAACAACTATATCACAATTATTAGAATAAAAATGACTCATTGCAATCACTGTTGTTATGTCGAAATTACTGCACACAATTCCATTATTTTCTAAAAATTCAACATGCGGTTTCACAACTTCAATAATTTTAAGCAGGTTCGCCTTCGAAATCATTCTTCCGTCAATTTGAATTCTTTCTCGATAACTCAAAATGTGTGGAGATGTGAACAGGCCAGTTTTTAAGCCCGCTTCAGAAAGAGACGACGAACAAAACGTAGCAGTCGAACCCTTCCCATTTGTCCCTGCGATGTGGATATATTTAAGCTTTTTGTGAGGATTTCCCAGCCGCTCCAAAAGCCTCGAAACGGCATCCAAATCATATCTTTTAACACTAAACGCAGGCACGCTTTCAAGCCACAAAACCGCTTCCTCATATGTCATTTTAAATCCTCAATGCTCCTGTTTGTTTTTTCCAATTTTTGCTTTATTTTCCGAAGCTTTTCACGCTCTTTTTCAACAACCTGCTTTGGCGCTTTATTGATAAAATTCTGATTCGACAGCTTTTTTTCAAAAATAGCGAGTTCTTTTTCACAAAAGTCTTTTTCTTTCAACAGTCTCTCCATTTCTTTATTTTTGTCTATTAAATCACAAAGAGGCAAAAATATTCTAGCAGAATCAGTCACAACCTGAACACATTTTTGCGCCAATTCAGAATCTAAATGATCAACAATTTCAATATTTTCACAATAAGCTAATTTTTTAAAAAATAACGAACAATTTTTAAACACATCAACAAATTTAGTTTCAATATATGCATTAGATTTTCTGGAATTAGCAACATGCATCTTTGCTCGAATATTCCTTATGCTTTTTATTGAATCAATCACTTTTTCGAATTTATTGCCCTCGAGTTCAAAATTTAAATCTTCACTGCATTTTGGCCAATCAGAAATCATTATGGACTCGCCTGCATGCCCAATGGCAGAATATATTTCTTCGGTGATAAATGGCATAAACGGATGCAAAAGTTTTAACGATATATTTAATACATAAACTAAAATTTTTTGAACATTTAGAGAATTTTCATCTTTTTTTAGCAACCGAGTTTTAGACAATTCTATATACCAATCACAAAAAATATCCCATATAAAATCATATATTTTTTGCGATGCGATAGAAATTTCAAACTTTTCTATATTCCCCGTCATTTCCTTAATTAATATATTAGCCTTATTTAAAACCCACTTATCCTCCAACTCAAGCTGCTTCGGCAAATTTGACAAATCGGCTCCAGAGTCAATGTTCATCAAAACAAACCTGCTTGCATTCCAAAGCTTATTTGCAAAATTTCTCGCTGAAATGACTTTTTCTTCGCTATATCGCAAATCATTGCCAGCATTTGTTCCATTTGCGAGCATAAACCGAAGTGCATCCGCACCATATTTGTCAATAATTTCCAACGGGTCTATTCCATTTCCCAAAGATTTAGACATTTTCCGCCCTTGCTGGTCTCGAACTAATCCGTGGATAAAAACATGCTTAAATGGAATATTTTTAGTGTTTTCAAGTGCCGAAAAGATCATCCGCGCAACCCAAAAAAATATTATATCATAGCCCGTGACCAAAGTATCAGTGGGGTAAAAATATTTATAATCATCAGTCTCATCAGGCCAACCCAGCGTTGAATATGGCCACAAAGCCGAAGAAAACCATGTATCTAGAGTATCTTCGTCTTGAGTTAATTTTTTACCACAACACTTCGGGCAGGATTTTGGATTAGTCTTGGAAACAATAATCTCACCACAACTCTGACAATACCAAGCCGGTATGCGATGACCCCACCATATCTGCCGCGATATACACCAGTCTTTAATATTTTCCATCCAATTAAAATATATTTTATCAAATCTGCTTGGTATGAAAACTATCTCTTTATTTCGAACGACATCAATTGCAGCTTTAGAAAGTTTATCCATCCTGACAAACCATTGTTTTGAAATTTTCGGCTCAACAATTTCCCCACATCTGTAACAATGTCCAACATTATGTGAGTGTGGCTCAACTTTGATCAAAAGCCCTAACTCCTTGAGCCGGTCAACAATTTTTTTGCGAGCCTCAAACCTCTCCATTCCAGCATATTCGCCGCCATTTTCGTTAATGTGCGCATCATCAGTGAACACGTTAATGGCCTCTAAAGAATGCCTCAAACCAACTTCAAAATCATTAGGATCGTGAGCAGGGGTGATTTTAACGGCGCCCGTTCCAAATGCCGAGTCAACATATGCATCTGAAATTATTGAGATTTTTTTATTAATTATTGGTAATATTACATTTTTTCCAACAAAATTCTGATATCTTTGATCATCAGGATTAACCGCAACAGCGACGTCCCCAAGAAGCGTTTCTGGCCTGGTTGTCGCGATTTCAAGCCATCCATCCCCTTCATCAAAAGGATATTTGATATACCAAAAAGATCCGTCTTCAAGGTCATATTCAACCTCCAAATCCGATAGAGAGGTTTTACACTTTGGACACCAATTTATGATCCTTTCCCCGCGATATATCAGTCCATCATTATATAATCTAACAAAAAATTCTCTAACAGCTCTGGAAAGTCCCGCATCCATCGTAAATCTTTCTCTGGTCCAATCACACGAAGAGCCCAGTTTTTTTAGCTGATCAACAATCCTGCTGCCATATTCATTCTTCCATTGCCAAGCCCTGTCCAAAAATTTTTCACGGCCAATTTTCTCTTTGCTAACGCCTTCCTGCCTTAATTTTTCAACAACCTTAGCCTCTGTTGCAATCGCCGAGTGATCCGTTCCAGGAAGCCACAGCGTTTCATACCCCTGCATCCTCTTAAACCGAATCAATATGTCCTGAATGGTTTCATCCAACGCATGCCCCATATGAAGCTTCCCTGTGACATTCGGCGGCGGAATCACAATTGTATATGGACGTTTATCATAATTTGGAATAGCTCTAAAATATCCGCCTTCATTCCACTTTTTATATATCCTATCTTCAAAATTTTCCGGGCTATAAACCTTGCCAATGTCTTTTTGCATATTTTAATTCACCATACCTATCCTTAAATTTTTTAGTATATTTTAGCCATCAATCAACAATTTTTCAACCAATTCGGAATCGGGATCGACAAAAACAGTTTTATATTTATCAAAAATAACCATTCCAGGCTTCGCTCCATTGGGTTTATGAACATTTTTTATTGGCGTGTAGTCAACAGGAATCTTAGATCCATCACGCCCTTTGCTGTTATACGCAGCTATGATTGCCGCTTCCTCCAAGGTTTTTTCCGAAACCAAGCGTCCAGCCGAAAATATGATGACGTGAGAACCGTGAATATTGTGAGTGTGCAGCCAAATGTCATTTTTATCAGCTTTCTTTGTTGTTAAATAATCATTTTGTTTATTATTTTTTCCACATAAAATAATAAATCCATCTGAAGACATAAATTTTAGCGGGTTGGATTTTTTACTTTTAGTTTTATTTTTTTTAGAGTCCAGCCCCTTGCCCGACTCCTTCAAATAATAATTCTCCTGATTAAGCTCCCGGACGATTTCACCCAGCTCATCCTCATCAGATGATCTGAGAACCAGATCCAATTCGCTCTCGAGAAATTCCAACTCGTTTCTAGAATTTTCAATTAATTCTTTCAGTTTTTTTTGAGCACTTTTAGCTTTTTTATATATTTTATAATATTTTTGTATGTTTTGAACCGGGGTCTTCTCAGGATCTATCTTTAGCTTGACAAGCTTGTTTGAATCATAAAAATTTTCAACTTCAACAACTTTTTGTCCTCTGTGTATATTATTAATGTTTGCGCTCAACAAATCTCCATATTTTTTATACTCATCCTTATTGCTAACACCCAAAAGCTCTTCAACGCGAATGCTCAGGGTTTTTTGGATTCTTTGTATCTTATTTTCGAGATATCGAATTATATTGGATGAGCGTTGACTTATTTTTTGAATATAATCCTTTTGTGAATAAAAAAAATCCAAAAGTTCACTGGGGCTTTCAAAAAATTTTTTACTATAAAAATCTCCATATTGAGTTATGTCGATGAATGAAAATTCTTTAGGCATATTTTTTTCAATTAGCGCAACATATTTGAATTCATTCGATTTTATTAGATTGATTAATTTTCTAATCCTGTCAAAAATAGCTGTTTTATCCAATATATCAAAACTTTCAACAAATTTTTCTTGCATATTCAAAGAAAGCTCTCTCGAAATGAGTGGAGAAACGCCTTCAATCGTTAAAAGCAACGCTTTGTCCAGAAAACAGCCCTTGGCTTCACACACCTTGCCAACAACACATGCTGGGTCATTCTCCAAAATGTTCAGCTTAGCCTTTGAAGGAACCGGCTCATACTTGATTTTTGGAAGAACCGGCCGAACTCTCGACATGCTCTCGCTAACTCTTTTTATCGCATCAACTATCACGCCGCTTTTTTTATCATATAGTATAATATTGCTGTGTCTTCCCATTATTTCCACCGAAAGCACATAATTCACAACATCGCCTATCTCGCTTTTCGTTTCAAACTCCAAACTAACAATTCGATCAAGGCCGGATTGAGAAACGAAATTCAAACGCCCATTTCCCAAACGCTTACGAAGCAACAAGCAAAACATTGGCGGATTTTGAGGGTTTTTGAGAGTTTTTTGAGTCAAATGAATTCTGGCGCAATTTGAATCAGCGCAAATCAACAATTTAACATTTTTCCTGGGATTTCTCAACAATATCACAATTTCATGCGGCAAGGGTTGATATATTCTGTCTA
Organism: Oscillospiraceae bacterium; assembly: GCA_902798675.1. Taxonomy (GTDB): domain Bacteria; phylum Bacillota; class Clostridia; order Oscillospirales; family Ruminococcaceae; genus RUG12519. Next base: position 6,520 of record CADBXQ010000004.1, on the reverse strand, counting down.
TCCTGCTGCCAATATAACCACGCAATTCGTTTTTTACTGATCTCAAAAATATTCCATCTAATGCCATATTTTTTCACCACAACAATAAAAAACAGGATTTTTTTGATTTGCAACAATAAAATTAACTTCATTTTTAAATTTAGCTCTCAAAACATCTCGCAGCCCGTTGCAAACCAATCTTTCAGTCCCAAAGTGCCCCGCGTCAACAAAACAAAAACCCGCCTCAGCCGCAGCAAGCAATATGTGGTGCTTGGATTCGCCGGTAATGAAAGCGTCTGCGCCAGCAGCCCGAGCCTCCTTCCACGCAAATTCCCCAGCTCCGCCCAAAACCGCAACATTTTTAATATAGCCACAACAATTAGTCGCTCTGACGGGAATTTTCAATTTTTGCGAAACATATTTAACAAAACACTCACAATTTAATTTTTCACTCAAACAACCAATTCTCAAATAATCAGAAAAACCATCAAGAGCTTCAATATTTTTCAATTCTAACGCCCTCGCCAAACAATCGTTAACTCCTCCAGCCGCCTTGTCTAAATTGGTGTGTGCGCATATAACAGAGATTTTTGAAGCTACCGCCTCGCCGACTAAATCCCCAAAACCAATCTTTTTCAAGGGCTCAAATATCACGGGATGATGGGTTATTATGAGATCAGCGCCCATCTCCTTAGCCTGATTCAAAACCGATTGAGTTAAATCCAAAGAAATTAAAACATTTTCAACTCTAGCACGCATATCGCCAATCAAAAGGCCAGAATTGTCAAATTCTTCAGCCGAATCAAAAGAAGCAAAATTATCTATATAGTCAAAAATATCAGAAACTAAAATTTTAATCACTTCCATTTCGATAATATTTTACATACTCTTTCATATTTTTCAATTTTTTCCTCGTTCGAATTTGAAATATAAAGCCCTTTCAAAATTTTGCTATATTTTTTATACTGGCGCCTTAAAAATTCAACAGAATGAACATTATCTGACTCCGCAAGCCTTCCAACAACACTTTCCTCCAGACTCAACCTTCTAAAGCGCCCACAATATCTAGCATTAACAACACAATATGTCTTATTAAATTCAACAACCGGAACTTCATTTTCAATCTCATACCCGTTTAAACACAAATTCTCTCTCAATTCTGTCAAAAAAGTCTGCGGCTGGAGGATTAAATTTTTATCTTTGTCTTTAAGCCAGTCTTGCTTTAAAATAATTCGCTCAATCAATTTTCCCCCCATCCCCGATATAATCACGTCATCAACATCATGCGGAACATCACAAAGCCCATCAGTCAAAATCAATTTTATTCTATCTAGAAGATTATACTTTGCAATATTAATTTTAGCTCGACTTAGCGGCTTATTTCTGACATCAGTCGCATATACGCGCCTGCACCCGTTCTTTGCCAAAAATATTGAAAGATACGCGTGATCACAGCCAACATCCACAGCCACTTGCCCGGAAACCAAGCTTGCAACGGCTTTTAACCTATCAGATAAAGAAGGCAATTTTTTCACACCAGCTTCCATCCCCCCTAACGAATTCAAAATTCCCATTTCAAAAATCAAGATATCCGTAATTATAACATACTTCAGCGCAATAAACAACAAAATTACAAAAAATAATTTTAGGCAGGGGTTTAGGTTTAAGATCGACATGTTAACGTTAGTTTATCAAAAACAAAAAATGACTAATTGTATTATTTTATTAGATTAGATTTGTCCCAATAAAACTTCTTTCTTAAAATATCCATCTATCAACCAAAAAGCCCAAACAAATTCAAATATCCTTGATCAAATTCTAAAAAACAACGCAAAAATGAGGTGAACGCCGCCAGCTCACAACGAACTTGGATATTAAATCCTTCTCAAGCAAAAGTCCTTTTGAAAGCGTCCGTAACAAGCGGTATGCTAACGCCATCAAGTCCCAATAAAAGCCCTTTGCTTAAAATATCCGTCTATTCACCAAAAATCTCAAACAAATTCAAATATCCTTGATCAAATTCTAAAAAACAACGCAAAAATGAGGTGAACGCCGCCAGCTCACAACCGACTTGGATATTAAATTTTTTCAAGCCTCTCTGTCGCTTTCAAGATGTCCATAATGAAATATGTCAAAAAATAATTTTCATATATATATACAAATAATAGCCGCTAAATCATATGATTTTTTTGTTTTATGACATTTTTCAAATGCACATCGACCTTATCTAACCACAAAAACTCCACAATCAGCAGTCATAGTTACATACTGTGCGTTTGATTTTTGGATTTAACCTCTGTATACTGTTATTCTGAGTGTAATTTAAATTAAATGACAACATTCATAAATATAAAAGAGGTTTTTAAATATTATGACATTTTTGAAATTGCCCAAACCCGTTCTGTTTATTATTGAAACTTTAGAAAAAAATAATTTTGAAGCCTATGTTGTCGGAGGATGCGTTAGGGATTATCTCCTCGGAATTAAGCCAAAAGACTGGGATATTTGCACAAATGCGACTCCAACTCAAATTAAAAAAATTTTTTATAATTTTAATATTATCGAAGTCGGAAGAAAATTTGGAACTATGTCGATTATTATAGACAAAAAATTATTTGAAATAACCACATACAGAAGAGATTTAGAATATGATAATCACAGAAAGCCCAGCAAAACGCTCTTCATAAAAAATTTAAAAGAAGATCTAGAAAGGCGAGATTTCACAATAAACGCCATGGCATACAATCATAAATTTGGTATTGTTGACTATTTTAATGGAATAAGTCATATAAAATCTAAAACCATCTGCTGCGTTGGCAATCCTTCCAAAAAATTTCAAGAAGACGCGCTGAGAATCATGCGAGGAATTCGTTTTTGCTCAATTTACGGATTTAATATTGACGAAAAAACTCGAAATGCCATGTTTAAAAACAGTCATTTGCTAAATTTTTTATCAGTTGAAAGAATATCATCTGAGTTTTTAAAAACATTACAAGGAAAATATTTGTCGAATGTTCTCAAATATTTTAAAAATATTCTGGTTATAATAATGCCAGAACTTAAATCTTTAACACATATTCAGTGGAAATTAACTGAAAAATATATATCACAATGCGAAAATTTGCTTCAATTAAGACTTGCAGTTCTTTTTAAATTCAGCTATTTAAACAATTTCCAGCAAAACAACCGTCATATTTTTTTAAAATCATCAAACAATCTCATAATACCCAAAAAATATATAGACCAAGTTGAAAAAATCATAAAAAATCAAAACATGCCCACTCCATCAAATATAAAAGAAACATGTCACATTTTACTAAAAATTGATCCAAACACCTATTCAATGATACTAAAATTTAAAAAAGCATGCGCAATAAATTCAAAAAATCACATCAAAAAAATATTAAAAGCCCAAAATTTATTAGATATAGTAATAAAAAATAACATTTGTTATTCAAAAAAACAAATGAAGATTAACGGAGAAGATCTAATAAAAATCGGATTAAACCCGGGGCCAACAATTGGCCAAGCCCTGAACAAAATTTTACACGAAATTATAGAAAAAAATCTAAAAAACGATAAAGACGTCCTAATCGAATTTGCAAAAAAGATAAATAATAATGACTAGGCTCGACTTTTTCTCAATTTATCAAAAAAATCAGACAAAAGTTTTGAACATTCTTCTCCACGCACACCCGAAACCACCTCAGGCCTATGGTTGTATGGCAACTTAGAAAGATCAACCAAAGACCCAAATGACCCAGCCTTGGGGTCAAAAGCGCCAAAAACAACCCTCTCAATCCTGGAATTTATTATCGCTCCAGCACACATAGCGCATGGTTCTAATGTGACATACAATGTTGAATTCAAGAGCCGCCAAGACCCAAGCATTTCACACGCAGCGTTTATTGCAACAATCTCAGCATGAGCAAGTGAATTATTTAAACATTCACGTTTATTAAACCCAGTCGAAATTATATCACCATTGCCAACTATAATTGCCCCAACAGGCACCTCTCCCATTTTTGCAGCAAACTCAGCCTGAGCAATCGCCGCTTTCATATATTTCTCATCATCCAAAATTATATATCACCAAATTCAAAAATAATAACTTCATATAAAAATATCAAAAAATAAAACAATCACAAATAATCAAATATGTCGAATTTTAAAGACCTATTTTATATAAATTAAAAGCGTTTTTTCTAGTCATGTCGACAACTTCTTGCGGCAACATACCCTTTATTTGAGCAATTTTGCTGGCGACAAAAACAAGCATCTATGAATCACAGCGACTTCCTCTAAAAGGCTCCGGCGCCATATATGGGCAATCAGTCTCGATAACAATCCTGTCATTTGGAACAACTTTTGCCGACTCGGCAGCTTTTTTCGCGTTTTTGAAGGTGACAATCCCTGTAAACCCAATATTCCACCCCATCTCAACATATTTGCACGCAACTTCTGGGCTTCCGGAAAAACAGTGAATCACGCCACTAACCTTTGGAAAATTCTTCAAAACAGCCACAGTATCCTCGACCGCGTCTCTGCTGTGTATGATGACTGGAGTTCCAAGCGATTGCGCAAGCTCAAGCTGCTTTTCAAAGGCCTCAAGCTGTCCAGACCTAGAAAAATCAGGAAAATGATAGTCCAATCCTATCTCACCAATCGCAACAACTTTGTCTAATTTAACCAAATTTTCAATCTGATCAAGCCAATCATTAGGCAAACTATCTATACACGTTGGGTGTACGCCGACAGAACAATAGATAAAATCATATTCACTCGCCAATTTCACTGAAGCCTTCGAGCTCTCCAAATCTGCGCCAACATTGCATATGTTTGAAACTCCAGCAGCACTCATAGACGCCAAAATCTGTTCCCTTTCTCCGTCAAATTTAACGTCGTCATAATGAGCATGAGTGTCAAAAATTCCAGATAATTCGTTCATATATTCAACGCTCCTTTGAAAAATTCCGATTAATGTATCGAAGAACCGTTTGGAATGGACTCGTCAACAAACAAAACTTTCGCTTCGTTTTCATCCACATCCGCCGCCAAAATCATCCCCTGGCTCTCTTCACCACACAGCTTGACAGGCTTTAAATTAGAAACAACAACAACTTTTTTTCCAATCAAGTCACAAGCATCATACCACTTAGCAATCCCCGAAACAACCTGCCGCTTTTCATTTCCGCCATCCAAACGCAATTTCAACAATTTTCTAGACTTTTCTATTTTTTCACACTCCAACACTTCAAAAACCTTAAGATCAATTTTCGAAAAATCCTCAATTGTCACAACATTTTCCGGCAGATTCTCTGATTTTCCATAAACACTTTCGTTAAATTTTCTAATTTCCTCAAGTTTTTTAGATTCATCTATCCTTTGAAACAAAACATCAGGTTTTTCTATCTTAACATTAGCCTTTAATATTCCAAAACGTTTTAAAAAACTCAAATCATTATCAAAACTATGAATCCTGTCTAAAATATCCTCCGCAACTTTGGGCATAATTGGCAGCAGCATAACGCAAATAAATCGTATACTTTCAGTCAAATTATACAAAATCGTCTTCAATCTTTTCCGATTTTCGTCAGTTTTAGCCAAAATCCAAGGAGTGGTTTCGTCAATATACTTGTTGCAACGCCGAGCCAGCGACATAACAGCAAAAACCGCCTCAGCAACCCTGCATTCATCCATCAAACTTTCATATTTTAAGGCCAAACCAAGTGCAGAAGACTTTAGTTGGGAGTCAACGTCATCCTCAACATCAGGCTCAGGAAGAGCACCATCAAAATATTTATGAATCATGTCAAAAGTTCTCTTAACCAAATTGCCCAAAGTGTTTGCCAAATCAGAATTGAAGGTTGAAATGATGTTTTTATATGTTATAGACCCATCGTGTGAATATGGCATAGCACTGAGCAAATAAAACCTGATCGCATCGGCAGAAAACATTTCACAAAGATCATCAGCATACATAACATTCCCAACCGATTTGCTCATCTTGCTCTCGCCCGCAAGCAACCATGGATGGCCAAAAATCCGCTTGGGCAAAGGCAAATCAAGCGCCATCAAAATCATCGGCCAATATATGGTGTGAAACCGCAGTATGTCTTTTCCAATGATATGCAAATTTGCCGGCCAAAATTTCTTAAATTGTTGACTGGGACTATAAATATCATACCCAAGAGCGGTTATATAGTTAACCAAAGCATCCAGCCAAACATACACAACGTGATCCGGGTCGAAATCAACAGAAATCCCCCATTTAAAGGAGTTCCTGGAAACACACAAATCCTGAAGACCTGGCTTTAAAAAATTGTTAACAATTTCATTTTCACGGGATTTAGGCGCGATAAAATCCATATTATTTTTAATATATTGCACTAGCCTGTCAACATATTTGCTGGTTTTGAAAAAATATGCATCTTCTTTAGTTTTTCTGACTTCTCTCGCGCAATCCGGACATTTTCCGTCAATAAGCTGCCCATCAGTCCAAAAGGATTCACACGGAACGCAGTACCACCCCTCGTATTTA
>CADBXQ010000003.1:16032-19289 GCA_902798675.1 Oscillospiraceae bacterium | reverse complement strand
CCGAAAACACCCCAGAATCAGAAGCTTTTTTAAATTTAGCATCAATCGTCCAGTATTCATCAGGCTTAAAATTGCGAATTTCAAACTCCCTGTCAACAATCAATTTAACCGCAACCGACTGAACGCGACCCGCCGACAAGCCCGGCCTAACCTTTTTCCCAAGAAACGGACTAAGCTTATATCCAACAAGCCTGTCCAAAATGCGCCTCGCCTGCTGCGCATCAACCAAGTCTTTATCTATCTTGCGAGGATTAGCCATGCCGGATTTTATTCCAGATTTAGTTATTTCGTTAAATGTCACACGATTTTGCTCTTTTTCATTCAAACCCAATATGTGCGAAAGGTGCCACGAAATCGCCTCCCCTTCCCGGTCAGGGTCGGTCGCTAAAAAAACCTTGTCCGATCGAGACGCAGACTTTTTGAGCTCCTTTATTATCGGGCCTTTGCCTTTGATGTTAATATACCTGGGCTCAAAGTCATTTTCTATATCAACGCCCATAGTTGACTTTGGCAAATCTCTCAAATGCCCCATGGAAGCAACAACCTCATACCCCCTGCCAAGATACTTTTTGATCGTCTTGGCCTTAGCAGGGGATTCAACAATAACTAATTTTGACACACAATTCACCGCCAACCTTAATCAATTTAACATTTTTTATAGTTCATCCCAACCTTTTCAATCAAGCCCATAATCTCCAACTCGGTTAACATGGGAAGCAACTCATTAATTGAAACTTGAAGTTCATCAGACATTTTATCCAAATCCTTATCTGTGTCAACAATATCAAACAAATTCTGTAAATAATCAGGCACCTTTAAAACATGTTCCTTTTTGCTTTTCTCTAAATCAAGCGATCTTTTTGGAATAACATATTTCGAAAATCTATAAGTCTCTAGAATATCATCAACATCAAGTAATAAATTTGCGCCATCTTTTAAACATTTTTTAATCCCATCATTCTTGCTGTCAAAAATGTCTGCAGGGGGAACACAAAAAACATCCTTCCCGCATTCACAAGCAATCCCCGCCGTTATCATAGCCCCCGACTTTTCCGGCGACTGAACAATAACAACGCTGTCCGACATGCCAACAATCAACCTATTCCTGATCGGAAACAACCAAGGCGCAGTCTCTGTTCCGGGCGCATATTCACTGATCACAACGCCTTTACAATTAACAATCTTCCTTTTTAAGGCGCCACTGCCTGAAGGATAGTCTTTCTCCAATGAGGTCCCCAAAACAGAAACAGTCCGCCCGCCTGTCTCAAGAGCCCCTTCATGGGCGCATATATCAATTCCTTCGGCGCACCCGCTAACGACAGTTATTCCATGCAAAGCCAAATCAGCCGCAATTCTTCTCGAAGCTTTCCTGCCATAGCTGTCGGCTTTTCGAGTTCCAACAATCGCAACACTGGGCTCATTAACAACGCTTAAATCACCAACATAATACAAAACAAGCGGGGCAGAGTCAAAATTTTTCAACTTTTCCGGATAATCTTCATCATCAAAACAAACAACGCTGACGCCAAGCTTCTGACACTTTTTCAATATGCCACAACACTCAGCCAATTTCCTTTTTTTCAAATTCAACAAACATTTCTCATTTAAGCCCAAAAATTTGGCCTCTTTATCAAGATTTTCATAAAATCTATGCAAATCGTCTACATTCCTGGCGATTTGCATAGGCTTCATACTGCCATACGAAAAAGACTCGGCCAACCAAATATAGTACAAAATGTCTTTATTCATCAAAAGCCTCTCTTGCAAACTTCCCTAAACTTATACATGCAAACTGCCCCCGCGACCGCAGCATTCAAAGAATTCGCTGCGCCAGACATATCAATTGTTATCTTTTTATCACACTCCTTTATAATTTCACTCGGCAAGCCGTTCGCTTCATTACCTATCACCAAAACAGCCCCCTCGCCTTTTAAATCCAACTCACTAATCGACAGAGCATCATCATCAACAACAGCCGCATATTTTTTCAAATCAACATCTTGCAAAAAATTCAAAAAATCAAAACATTCCAAAAACGCAACTCTGAAAAGCGAGCCAACCGTGCTCCTAACAACTTTGGGGTTATATATGTCGCAACAGCCGCTCAAAACAATTTTATTAAAACCAAACGCATCCGCAGTCCGAATCAATGTTCCAAGATTTCCAGGATCCTGAATAAAGCATAAAGCAAGGACAAAATCCGACTTGGCTACGTCTTTAGCAGATATTCCCGGGGGTTTGCTTGCAATCGCAAAAGCGCCCTGAGACCTGTCAACCCCAGAAATATGCTTTGCAACTTTATCAGATATCACATCATATTCACACAGGTTGCCAATGTCATATTCGGTATGCCTTATTTTTGAAATACAACTTCTCGTAATAAAAACATCATCAAAAACTATCCCCGATTCCAAGGCATCTTTCAAGACCCTGACGCCTTCAAGAGTGAATTTATTTAAATCATCACGACACGATTTTTTATGAAGCAGTTTAAAATATTTCTTGATTTTCGGATTATCTTTGCTTTCAATCATAAATCCGCCCAGCAATAATCATTCCAAAGAACCTTTTGCTCTTTGACAAAGCAGCGAAAAAGCCTCAGGATCACATATCGCTATTTCAGACAACATCTTCCTGTTTAACGCAATTTGCGCCTTTTTCAGGCCATTCATAAAGGTTGAATAATTCATTCCATTTTGCTTGCAGCCAGCCGAAATGCGCGTGATCCAAATTCTTCTAAAATCACGCTTCCTCCGCTTGCGGCCAATATACGCATACTGCCCGGATTTCATAACCGCCTGCTTAGCTGTTTTAAATAACTTGCTCTTTGCGCCAAAATATCCCTTAGAAAGCTTTAAAACCTTCTTTCTCCTCTTTCTAGTCATAATAGCTCTTTTAACGCGGGCCATAACTCATTTACCTCCATATCACTAAATCAAAACTAAAAACATTTATTTATACGGTATAAGCCGCTTGATGGCTTTTTCATTAGTCACATCAGCATACGCAATTTGCCGCAGATTTCTCTTTCTCTTTGTTGATTTTTTGTTTAATATATGCGATTTATTAGCATGCGCACGCTTCACCTTACCATTTTTTGTTAGATTAAAACGCTTCTTAGCGCCGCTGTGAGTCTTTTGCTTATACATCACTTTGACCTCCCAATACTTTAATTAAATCCCAATAATTCGAAATCAATTTGACTTCCTAGAGGATTTGCCCGCAACCTTGGGCGATATAATCATCACCATACTCCT
>CADBXQ010000003.1:0-15965 GCA_902798675.1 Oscillospiraceae bacterium | reverse complement strand
ATGCGCCATTTCTCTTCCCCTAAAGCGCACCAAAACCTTAACCTTGTTCTTCAATTTTAAAAATTTGATGGCATTTTTTAATTTAGTATTAAAATCATGGACATCTATGTTGAGAGAAAGCCGAACTTCCTTAATTTCCATGGCCTTTTGGTTTTTCCTGGCCTCTTTATCGCGTTTGGCCTGCTCAAATTTATACTTTCCGTAGTTCATGATGCGACAGACCGGCGGCTTTGCCTGAGGCGCAATTTTAACCAGGTCAAGATTCCTGGAAACAGCGACATCAAGCGCCTCTTTCGCAGACATAAAACCAAGCTGCGCCCCGGATTCATCAACAACCCTTATTTGACTGTCTCGAATCTCTTCATTGATCTGCATATCCTTAACGTTACCCACAAAGCACCCCCTAAAAAATAAAATCACCGCAAAACAAGAGCACGAACAACCCGCCCGCACTCAAACAACACCGCAGTCAAAAGACATCGTATTGACCTTACGTGCAGATAACAGCAAGGTGGGAATCACTAGATCCACTTCACTTCTCAGCTCATTATATCACACAAAAAACAAATTGTCAACACCCCATATCAAAAAATTTTACTTTTTTGCGAACATTCGATCGACAATATTACAATTAGTTTATAAATGAAAAATAACACTATCAATAATATGTGTTGATCCAAATTAAAAAAACCACAAATTGTATTATTTGATTGGGTTATATTTGTCCAAATTCCATCTCTTCTTAAAATATCAGATTCTTGACTTAAAAACTCAACAATTTTAAATATCATTAAATGCGTTCCAAAAAACAACACAAAAACCAACGCCCCACCACCAGCTCACAACCAGCCGTAATATCAAGCCTGCCTAATCCTCTTCGTCTTTTTGCAGGCCGTCCTTAACAAGCGGTAGGTAAACATCCGCAACAAAACATAAAAAATTCTACTTTTTCATTTCAATATCTTTTGCTTTTCGCGTAAACAAATATGAAAACGTTATCCCAAATATTAGTGTCATCACAGAAAATATGCCATGCATAATAAAACCATCCATAAATCTAATATTGTCAACAGTTATGGATAATTCTTGAGCAATGCCAATAGCAGAGCGCAAATATGCGAGACTTGGAGAAATTCCAGACCCAACTATTAGCCCCAAAATCCCAAAATATGTCGCTTTAGGGAACTTTTTAAAGAAAAACTCAACCATTTTTGATCCGAGCGCTAAGCCAACCAAAATTCCAATGCCAATAGGCGCAAGCATCAACACATTTAGTGAATGAATTGCGTCCATAACCGAGTAATATACGCCAAAAACCAACATAATCATCGTTCCGCTACACCCCGGCAGCAGCAAGCAAAATGAAGCCAGCGCACCCACAAACATCAGTTTAAAAAATTCAAAAACTGTGATATTTTTTATAATATCGCCATCCGTTCCAGACATCAATGACAAACAAACAATCGCAATCATAGCCGCAAACATCAAAAAAAACGGAACAGTGTTTAAAATTTTAAACCCATCTCCAATCGCCCTGGCAAGAAGCATCGGAATTAATCCAACTATCAACCCAAGCAATAAAAAGTTGGTTTCCATGGGATAATTTTTATCTAGAAACAAAATTACATAACTAAACGTAAATATTCCAACAACCATACCTAAAACTATTGGAGCCAAATATTTCACACTATTTCTAAAATCATCTTTAATATGGCTAACAGACATTATCAATTTGTCATATATATTCAACAAAACCGCCAAAGTTCCGCCGCTGATCCCGGGAACAACCTCAAAAGTTCCCATAAAAACGCCATTAAAAAAATTTCTTAGCACTCTTTTTAAGCCCATTTTCAACCTCTTCTCACGCCATTTTATATAAAGCCCAAACCAAGCCTCCAGCCCAACAGGCCTATATTATAATAACACAAATATTCAAAATTGTCAAATTTTATTATCAATTTTTCCGTAATCTTTTTAAAAATTTCAAAAAATACTCATCCAAATCAATCTCAAAATGCATTTTTTCTTTCGAGACAGGGTGATAAAAACCCAAAGTTTTCGCGCAAAGACACTGGCCCTGAAGCTCTTTGAGACACGATTTAGGCCCATATACAGCATCTCCCGCCAAGGGATGCCCGATATGAGCCATGTGGACCCGGATTTGATGAGTCCGACCGGTTTCTAATTTTAATTTTATATAACTGAATTTATCAAACGAGTCAATTATTTTATAGTGAGTCACTGCATCTTTGCCATTTTTAAAATTAACAGCCATCTTTTTTCTATCACGCTCACTTCGACCAATCGGAAAACTCAAGGTTCCAAAATCTGATTTAAACTTCCCATAAACCACGGCCTCATATATCCTGTCAACAGAGTGGGCTTTGATCTGCGCGCAAAGACTCGCATGCGCAAAATCCGTCTTAGCAACAACCAAAAGCCCGCTAGTGTCTTTATCGATTCTGTGGACGATCCCGGGGCGCAAAACTCCCCCAATTCCCGATAAATTATCCTTGCAGTGCCACATAAGCGCGTTAACCAACGTCCCGCCAAAATAATGTCCAGGCGCAGGATGAACAACCATTCCCTTGGGCTTATTCACAACTAATAGCTGATCATCTTCGTAAATAATACTCAGAGGAATGTTTTCAGCAACAACATCTAATTTTTCTGGTTTTGGAAAGACAATTTGTATAAAATCATGGTTTTTCACCTTATAATGCTTACTAACAGGTTTATTGTTGACTGAAATTAGTTTTTTTAAAAACAACTTATGGATAAAATTTCTGGTGGTATGCGGATATTTCGAACAAATTAAAAGATCAACACGTTCACCCGATAAATTTTCATCAACGGCAATCGTTTGAAAATCTTCCATAATCGTCCCTTCTAATTTTTCTGACATTTTTCACAAATAAACTCATTATACATGATTTTTGATATCAATATCGCACATCCCACAACAACCAAACAATCAGCAAAATTAAAAACCGCAAAATCCTCCATCGGCCAAAATATCGTGTCTAAATAGTCCACAACATAGCCGCGAAAAATTCTGTCTATTAAATTCCCAATCCCACCAGAAATTATCATGGTAATCGAAATAAGACATATCAAGTCTTTTATTTTCTTTTTAATAATAAATAAAATCAAGACAAAAATAATAATCAACGCAAGCAAACTCAAAAGCAAAGTCTGGCCAGACATTAGACTAAACGCCGCGCCATAATTTTGCAAATATGTTATCCTTAAAATTCCCAAAACAGCAACAAAGCTTTCATTCAAATCCATACTATTTTCAATACATAATTTTATAATTTGGTCAAATAAAACTAAAATAATTCCTAAAAAAACAAAACAACAACCAATTTTATACTTCCCTATTTTTTTGCAAAAGTCCTCAATCCCACTATTCATAAAAATCTCTCTCAAGTCATAAAAAATTAAATATTTCTGACCACTTCCGCACATCTGGAGCAAATGGTCGGATGATCCGGTTCACATCCAACAGACTCGCTATATGCCCAACACCTTGCGCATTTTTTACCTCTCGGCTTGACTATGTCTATTGATATTCCTAAAGAGTCGAATATATATTCTCCAGTTCCATTTTTTTCGACATCAACAGCAGAAACCAAAAACACAGTTGGCAGTTTATTTGAAAATTTCAAAACAAAATCATATATATTATCATCACAATGGATAACAACCTTCGCGTCCAAAGAAGAGCCAATCGCTTTGAGAGCCCTTTTTTCTTCCAAAGCCTTTTTGACTGCATCCCGTATTTTGTGAATTTTATTCCAATTATTATAAAATTCTTCACTGCAATCTATGTCTATGCTAAAAAACATTTCATTATATAAAACGCAGCCAAGATCGTCAGTTTTTCGATGGGGCATAGTCGACCAAATTTCCTCGGATGTGAAGGAAAGTATGGGAGCAATAAGTCGAGTGAACGCGTCCAAAACAACAAACATCGCCGTCTGGGCAGAGCGCCTTTTGGAACCATTTTTGCGCTCGCAGTAAAGCCTATCTTTTATAACATCCAGGTAAAAATTAGACATATCAACAACGCAAAAATTGTGTATGCTATGATATAAACTATAAAATTCAAAATTATCATATGACTTTTTAGCACTGGCCAAAAGTTTGTTAAATTTAACTAAAATCCACCTATCTATTTCACAAAGTTTGTTAAAATCGACCATATCAACATCAGGATCAAAATCGCTAATGTTGCCCAATATATATCTAGCTGTGTTTCGAATTTTACGGTATGCTTCCGACAGCTGCTTTAAAATTTCCGGCGATATGCGTATATCAGCGTGATAATCCGAAGAAGCAACCCAAAGTCGCAATATATCAGCGCCATATTTCTCAACGATTTTTTCAGGAGCAACCCCATTAGCCAAAGATTTTGACATCTTCCGCCCTTCGCCATCAACAACCCAACCGTGTGTGCAAACATTTTTATATGGCGCCTCGCCTCTGGTTGCAACCGCAGTTAAAAGCGAAGACTGAAACCATCCTCGATATTGATCCGCTCCCTCAAGATATAAATCAGCTGGCCACTTAAGATTTGCGTCCCGCTCCAAAACAAAAGCATGGCTGCAGCCGCTGTCAAACCAAACATCCATTATGTCGGTTTCCTTGCGAAAATGTTTGGATCCACATTCAGGACAGCAAAAGTCACCTGGCAAAAATTCTGAAGGCTCTCGATCAAACCAACAATCCGACCCATATTTTCTAAACATGTCAGAAATATATCGTATAGACTCTTTATTTACAATATGTTTTTTACAATTATCACAAGATAAAATTGGAATCGGAACGCCCCACACGCGCTGACGAGATATACACCAGTCGCTCCGATCGCGAATCATGTTTTCAATCCTGCCCTTGCCCCAAGAAGGAATCCAATTAACCGACCCAGCCGCCTCAAGCGCTTTTTCTTTAAAGCCGTCAATCGAACAAAACCACTGCTTTGTTGCGCGAAACAAAATGGGCTTTTTGCAACGCCAACAATGGGGATATTGGTGGGATATTTTTTTAACTGCTAATAAATTCCCTGTCTCTTTCAGTCTATTTATGATTGCATCATCAGATTCACCAGCCAAAATTCCCGCAAATTCACAAGCTTCATCCGTCAGGCGTCCTTGGTCATCAACAGCAACAATTATCGGGATTTGGGGATATTTCCTGCAAACTTCAAAGTCTTCAACTCCATGCCCAGGCGCAGTGTGAACACAGCCGGTTCCGCTGTCCAAAGTGACGTGATCGCCATTTATCACAAGCGATTTCCTGTCTAAAAAGGGATGATCAAGAGTCATATATTCAAAATCTTTTCCCGAAAAAGAACCAACCGTTTCATATTTTTCAACAAAAGCAGCTTTCATAGAGCTTTCAACTAAATCTTTTGCCATAATGTAATATTCATCGCAATTTTTAACAATAGTATATTCATAGTCAGGCCCAAGGCAAACAGCAACGTTGCTGGGCAAAGTCCAAGCTGTTGTCGTCCAAATGACAAAATAAACCCGATTTTTATCTATTCCTTCTTTTTCAAAAAAGCCCCCATCATCGCAAACCTTAAACTTAACATATATAGATTGACACAAATCCTCGCTATATTCAATCTCCGCCTCCGCAAGAGCAGTCCCACATTCAGCACACCAGCAAACCGGCTTTAACCCTTTATATATATATCCCTTTTGGGCCATCTCGCCAAAAACTTCAACCTGCCGAGCCTCAAACTCTTTATTTAGTGTCAAATACGGGTTTTCATAGTCTCCCAAAACGCCTAAACTCTTAAACTGCTTTTTTTGACTTTCAACATGAGAAAGCGCAAATTTTCGACACATATTGCGCAAACAAACAGCAGACATCTCCTTTTCATCCGCCTTTGCCGCCTTTAAAGCTTTAAGCTCAATCGGCAAGCCATGCGTGTCCCAGCCTGGAACATACGGCGCTTGAAATCCAGACATATTTTTTTGTTTAACTATAAAATCTTTTAAAATTTTATTCAACGCCGTCCCGAGGTGTATGGCGCCATTGGCATAGGGAGGGCCGTCGTGTAAAACATAGGCAGGCTTTCCCTCATTTTTTTCAATTATATTATAATAAATCCGTTTTTTATCAAAGCGTTCATATAATTCCGGCTCTCTTTTGGGCAAATTCCCCCTCATAGCAAAATCCGTCTTCGGAAGATTCAAAGTTGAATTATAATCCCGTCCCATTCATATATCCTCCAATCAATTTTTGTTTTCGCCAAACCGCAGCTCACCAAACCTAGACCTAATATGATCATTCAACTGATCGCTGCTTGAGCCATCGGTCATCGTCATTTTAAACATCGGCCTGGCGTTGCTGGCAGCTGGTTTTTCTGGCTTGGCTTCAAAATTTTCAACTTCTTCCAAAGATTCATCATCACCGCTATATGTTTCACCACTTTGCGTGCGCAAACCCTCTTTTTCAAATTTGTGATTTTTATCCGAAATATCGTTATCAAACTCTGGGATTTTAGTGATTATATCCAAATGAGCCTTATATAAATCAAGCAACCTCGACTTAAAATCCGAAACCTCTTTCTTCATAGTCTTTAAGCGATGAGCCTCGTTTTCAAACCCATGTCTGGCCTCGCGCATCATTCCATCAGCTTTTTCTCTTGCTTGACTCAGCAATTTACTGGTTTTTTGGCTAATATCAGCATCAAAAGCAAGCTTTCGCTCCTCGATTTCCTTTAAAATTCTGTCAGCCTTTTGCTTTGCATCGCTTAAAACATTTTGTTTGAATTGTTGCGCGCTGACTATTATCTCCCGAACGCTGTCCTCGTTTTTTTCATATTTATCTAATTTTTCCTTCAAATCAGACATTTTTTCCTGATTTTTAGCTATCTTTTCTTCTAAAAAAACGACATATTCGGAAATATCCTGCAAACAATGTGTGACATCATCTATTTTATATCCAAAAGCTCCTTTATCAAAAGTTAAATCTTTAATTTCTCTTCCTCTCATTAAGCAAAACCTCCGTATAGATATAAAAAAACCAATATAAACAAAAATTAAAAAAACACACCATTATTTTCTAATTCATCCAACAAATCTCCCATAACATCAACATTATATGGAGTTATGATAAATGTGCTGTTAGCAACGCGCTTGATTTGGCCATTATTTGCATACGCAACGCCACTCAAAAAATCAACCAACCTGCGGGCGATTTCTTTATTTGTTGATTCCAAATTAATAACAACCGTTCTTTTTTCGTTTAGGTGGTCAGCTATGGAACTTGCGTCTTCAAAATGTTCCGGCCGAACCAAAACAACTTTAAGCTGAGTCGTTGTGCTAACATTTACAATTTTATTGTTTCGAGCATCACCGCCGGATTTATGATTTGATTCTTCTTTTGTTATGAAATCGTCATCATATTCATCTTCATAATACTCATCTGTTCCAATAATGCCCCTAATTTTATTGATTAAACTCACAAAAAATACCTCCCTGATTTGATTGACTTTTAAACACTACAAATTAAATTCACATATCTTTAAAAATCAGCCCCCCTATCCTGACAATATTTGCGCCATAAGCAATTGCCTGTTCAAAATCAGCGCTCATTCCCATCGACAAAAAATCCATGCTAATATTATCTATGTTTTTGAGTGAAATGTCAATATATATATCCCAAATTTTTTTAAAATGATGAAGGACATTTTCCTTTGGGGGAATCGCCATCAATCCTTTAATCTCAACTCCAGGCATTTTAGATACTATTCTCGCTGCTTCAAAAATTTCATCCACAGCAAAGCCAGACTTGGTTTTCTCATTTCCAACATTAACCTCCAGCAAAATCGGCATTTTCCTTCCAATTTTAAGACAGCACCGCGAAATTTCCTCCGCAAGATGCTCGCTGTCAACTGATTCAATCATGCTGACCTTGTCAATAATTTTTTTAACCTTGTTTCTCTGCAAATGCCCGATAAAATGTATATCCACGCCATCCAGATTATAAAAATCATGCTTTGAAATGAGCTCCTGCGCTCGATTTTCCCCCAAAAGCCGAACTCCCTCGCCAATTGCAATATTAACATATTCAGGCAAAACATTTTTTGTCACTGCCATAAGGTTGATTTGGTCGGCGCTGCGACCCGCTTTTTTTGCTGCGATTTCAATCCGGTTTCGAATGTCCGAAATCCTTTGCCTAATTCGGTTTTCATCTAACTGGTTTGTTATCATATAAATCTCTCCCTCGAGTTATAATTTTATCATATGCTCTTAAATATGCTGCATCATTAACATAATTATCAGAACAAATCACGCTGTTTTCATCTTCAAATAAAACATCTATCCTCTTAAATTTCATAAGCATATGGTTTAAAGCATACACCCCCATCTCGCCCTCAGAATTGGTTTTAACGGCCGTTTTAGGGATTTTTATGCCGCGATATGTGTTGAAAATAACCTCGACTTTGCTGGCCCTAATTTTCGATAATTTTTCTGTCATAACATTTATTTTAAAAGTAGCTAAACTTTTTTCGCCATTCCAATTAATATTTAACTCGCTCAAATTCGCCGAAATATCCTCGCCTGTTTTTTCGAACTTTATCCAGCAGCTTGAGCCAACCTTAGCGTCCGCAACCAACCTTGTCGGCAAAACAACCTTTAAAAACAAAGTTGGATTGGTTATGATCTTTCCAATTTTGTCTTGCAATGAATTTTCAACAGAGTCTTGATATGTTTTTTCTATTCTTTCAAAATCAAAATCATTCAAAAATTTTATAGCGCATTCACTTTCATATCCATCAACGCCATCAACAAAATAGCCTGAAACCGGAGTTTGAATGGACTTGGGCTGGGATGAAATCGTTCGCCTGAGTCTTTCGGTTTCATGGACAATTTTTTCAATCGCATCATTAAAATTTTCAACCTGACCGGTTATTATCTGGCGCTTGTTGAAAAGAGTTGTCATTTTTTCTTTAAAATCAACAACTCTTTCCAGATTCCCATTTTTCAGATCCCTCTCCAAACCATAGTACTGAGCTTGCATCTGTTTATTTATGCTTTTGATGTCCATATCCTGCAAAGCTCCCGGATTTTGCGCTTCCTTTAAAAAATTCAATTCATTTTCCAAAAACTCTAATTTTTTGAATTTTGATATATCATCATAGGATTTATATAGCTTCGCAACTTCAGAATTTGCCGCAACACGTGAACCGCTCGAAAAATTATTCTTAGCCATGCCAACATATCCACTGTCATCCAGCAAAAATTCATCCTTGAAAACGACGCCAACTCCCTCTGCTTTTTTTTCCATAACATCACTTTTAACAACAGTCACATCATAATCAAACTTCAAGCTTGCGTATATTTGATATGCCATAGCACAAGCAAAGCAAGCAATAAAGGCAAAAAACAAAGATTTTAAGATAAACGATTTCAAATTCATATCACCAACACAATCTGAATTTTTTAAAGGCTCACAATTTTATTTCAAAATGGCGCTTGACAATTTCCATGACTTTATTCTTTTTTTCCTCTTCACACATATCGTCGCAATAAATCCAATTTATCCTCCGATCTTTCCGAAACCAGGTTAATTGACGTTTCGCATATTTTCGAGTGTTTTGTTTTATTTTCGAAATCGCCTCATCTAGACTTTGCTTCCCCAAAAAGCAGTCCCAAAATTCTTTATAGCCGATCGCCTGAGCAGAAGTCGAAAAAAGCTCTCTTTGATCAAAAAATTTTCTAGCCTCTTGAATTAAACCTCGCTCAATCATATAATCAACCCTGTCATCAATTTTTTTATACAGCTTTTTTCTGTCTGAAAAAGTCAAACCTATTCTCAAAGAATCAAAATGCGTCTTTTTTTTTCGACTAAGTCGCATATTTTCGCTAACATTTAAACCCGTTAAAAGACAAATCTCCAAGCCTCTGATGACGCGCTTAGTATTGTTGGGATGTATATTCTGGGCATATTCAAAATCAATCGCCTTGAGCCGATTAAACATATGCTGGGCTCCAAATTTTTCCAAATCATCAAAAAGCTTTTTCCGGACTTCGGGATCCGTCTTTTGCTCGCAAAACTCAATTCCATCCAGCAAAGAATCAATATATAAACCCGTCCCTCCAACCAAAATCGGGCACTTATTCCTCAAAACAACGCCTTCAATCGCAGAGTTTGCCGCCCGAACATATTCCGCAACAGAAAAAGCCTGCTTTGGATCCAAAAAATCAATCATGTGGTGTGTGACTAGATTTCGGTCGGCCAGGGTTGGCTTTGCTGTCCCAATATCCATTCCTTTATATATTTGCATTGAGTCCGCTGAAACTATCTCAGCATCAATTCGCCTCGCAAGCCAAATCGCCAAATCGCTCTTTCCGCAGGCAGTCGGCCCAACTATGGCGCATATTTTTATTTTATCTTTGAATCCTCCCAAACTCTCTGTCAAACCTTTCCTTTTTAAAAGTCAATATAGCCGGCCTTCCATGGGGACAAGTTCGAATATTTTCGTCAAAATACACTCGATTTGCCAAAGCCTCAAGCTCGTTGGTGCTGTTTTGATCATTAGCCTTTATCGCAGCCCGACAAGCCATTGTGTGATACATATTGTCCAAAGTTTCTGGCGTCAAATCATTTATCCTTGTCTTTAAATTATAAACCATCTCATAGAAAATTTCAACAAAATTTTTAGCGTCTAAAACAGCTGGAATTTCTCGAATCAAAACGGCATGCCCTCCAAAATCTTCAACTCCAAATCCAAATTTTAGAAATAGTTCGCTATTGTCAACAACCAATTCATGATCTTCGTTTGAGCTCAAAATAACTTTCTTGGGAACAATTAAAATCTGTCTTTCTAAATTATTCGACTCTTTTTTGATTTTTTCATATAGTATTCTCTCATGCGCTGCGTGTTTGTCTATAATCACAAAATTATCTCCAACTTCAGCTAAAATATAGGTTTTAAATATTTCTCCAACAACCTTCAAATAATTTTGACTGTCTTCTGAAAAAACATCAGATTGGTTTTTAAAATTACTATTAGTACTATTTTCCTTCTCGGTTTTGCAGTCTTCTTCGTTCGAAAAATTATTTATGGCATCATTTTTTTTATATTCAGTTTGATTTTTATCCTTATTTTTATAAATATTGGCACTGGATAAAAATTTATACTCTGAAAAATTTTCGACTTTGTCAATTTTATATGGCTTGGCTTGAGAAAAAAGCTTATCCGAAAAAACATTAACCTTTTTGGTTTCATTTTTCGCCTCAGTTTTGGCCTTTATTTTTAGCTGACTTGGCTTAAATCCTCCATTATCCGCAAAATAGCTCCGTTTCAAGTCTAAAATTTTAGCCTCGGGCAGCTTATTGTTTTCAGATATCGCAGCCTTTGCCGCAGAATATACCGCCCGTAAAATTTCTAATTCGTTTGAAAATCTAATCTCAACCTTAGCGGGATGAACATTTATGTCTAAATTTTTCGAAGGAATATCTAAAAATAAGACAAAAGCCGGAAATTTTCCAACCATAGCAAAACCTTTAAACGCCTCTTCAACCCCCGAAACACACGTCCCAGCCTTAACATACCTCCCATTAACAAAACTAAGCTGCAAACTTCTGTTGTGGCGACAATGCCGCGGATTGCTGACAAATCCCTTGATTTTTATATCGCCATCGTCATATTTAACCGGAATAAGTGTTTTATATATGTCTCTTCCAAAAATATTATAAATGACATCACCAATCGACCCATTTCCAGACGTTTGAAAAATCTTTTTTCCATCCCGTTTAAATTCAAAGGATATTTGAGGGTTGCTGATGGCCAATTTTTCCAGAATATCCCCTATGAGATTCGCCTCGGTTGAGTCCTTTTTTAAAAATTTCAGCCTTGCGGGAACGTTGTAAAAAAGCTGCTCAATTGAAAACATCGCGCCATCCAAACAGCTGACCCTCTCAAGGCCTTTTTCCTCCCCCGCTTCAATCAAATATCTCGTCCCAAACTGATTTTGACGCGCCTTTGTCAAAACTTCAACCCGAGAAACCGCGCAAATCGACGCCAACGCCTCCCCTCGAAAGCCAAGCGTTTTGATGTTTTCCAAATCAACCACAGTTTCAACCTTGCTTGTGCAATGTCGCAAAAAAGCCAATCTGCAATCGCTTTCGTCCATCCCCATTCCATTATCTACAACTCTAATCAACTTTTTTCCGCCATTTCTAATATTAACAAATATAGACGTGGATTTTGCATCTATTGAATTTTCAACAAGCTCTTTAACAACAGAAGCCGGCCGCTCAACAACTTCGCCCGCCGCTATTAGCTCATATATATTTTTGTCTAGGCGATGAATTCTTCCCACAATTAAAATTTCTCCTTTAATTTAGATGTTTTCTAGCATCATATAATATATTCATGGCTTCTATGGGTGTTAATGTGTCAAGTGATATATTTTTCAATATGTCTAATACTTTAGCTTCATTGTCATTTAATAATGTCATCTGCTCAGGTTCATCAGGTTTTGCGCCGTCATTTTCAACAAAATTTTTCCCGCTTCCATCTTCCAGTTGCTTTAAGATGAGATTCGCCCTTTGAATCACACTTTGTGGAATTCCTGCAAGTTTCGCAACCGCTATGCCATAGCTGTCATCAACCCCGCCTCGAACAATTTTTCGCAAAAAAGTTATGTTGTCCCCGCGCTTTTTAACCGCTATATTATAATTTAAAACGCCACAAAGCTCGTTTTCAAGGGAGGTCAATTCGTGATAGTGGGTTGCAAAAAGAGTCTTGCAGCCAAGTTTTTTTTGGTTTATTATGTGTTCAGCAACTGCTTTAGCAATGCTCATGCCGTCAAATGTTGAAGTTCCCCGCCCAATTTCATCTAAAACAACCAAACTTTTGCTGGTTGCGTTTTTGAGGATCTGCGCGACTTCGCTCATTTCAACCATAAAAGTCGACTGCCCCGCAGTTAAATCGTCCGACGCCCCAATCCTTGTGAATATTTGGTCAACAACGCCAATTCTTGCAAATTCCGCAGGAACAAAGCTTCCCATCTGCGCCATCAAAACTATAATTGCAACCTGGCGCATATATGTCGATTTTCCGGCCATATTCGGCCCTGTGATTATCATCATCTTGTTTTTATCACAGTCAAGAGTCGTGTCATTAGAAACAAACGGCATGTCCAAAATTGCCTCAACCACGGGATGCCGCCCATTTTTTATGATCAGCTCAGAGCCAGCGCTAATCTGAGGCTTAGTATATCGATTAAGCTGCGCAACAGCTGCAAAAGAACACAAAACGTCCAATATGGCGATTGCTTTAGCTGTTGCCTGAATTTGTGCAAGCCTTTTTGCAACAACATTTTTCAACTCCTCAAATATTTCCTGCTCGATTTTTATGCTGCGTTCACTAGACATCAAAATTTTTTCTTCATATTCCTTGAGCTCCTGCGTGATAAAACGCTCGCTTGAAGTTAAAGTTTGCTTTCGAATATAATATTTTGGAACTTTGTCTAAAAAAGACTTGGTTATTTCAATATAATACCCAAAGACTCTGTTATAGTTGATTCTTAATTTGCTGATTCCGGTTTTCTCCCTCTCGCGCGCTTCAATGGATAATAACATTTCCTTCGCATTTTCTCGAATATTTCTGATTTCATCCAATTCACTGTGAAATCCTTCGCGAACAACCCCGCCGTCTTTCAAATTAACAGGCGGCTCATCAACAAGCGCAGACTCCAAAAGTTCATATACATTTTTCATATCAACAATTCTTTTATTTATGTTTTGTAGCAAAAAATCCGGAAACAATTCAAGTTTATTCTTTATATTTGGAAATTCTCCAATAGCTTGAGATAAAGCCTTAAGTTCCCTAGGATTTATTGATCCATATATAACTTTTGTCATTAAACGCTCTAAATCATATATTTTTGATAAAATTTCGACAATATCATCTCGCAGCATCGCGTTTTCCATCAAAGCCTCAACAGCGTCATGCCTCCTTGTTATTTGAACAGGATTGATAAGCGGCTGCTCAACAAGCTTTCGAATCAGCCTCTTGCCCATGGCCGTTTTGGTTTTATCCAAAATCCAAAGCAAGCTTCTCTGCTTTTGCCCCGTCATTATCGTTTTTGTCAGCTCTAAATTCCTCCGCGCATACGAATCCAGTCCCATATATTGGTGTTCATTATAATATATTAGATCTATTAACCTTTTAACGCCACTTTTTTGAGTTTCTTTTAAATACGCAATCAAAGCCCCCAAAGATTTAACGCATAATCCAGAATTTATCACATCGCTCGGAATTTTATCAAACTGCTGGCGAATCAGATTTGCGCAAATATCATGATCATATGCGCCCGATTTAACCAGCTCCCCAATGCATTTAAGCTGCTTTGTTAAATATATTCCAACGTCGTCAAGCTCGGAAATTTCGTCATTATATAAAATTTCGCTTGGGTTAAACCGCCCTAATTCGTTAATTATGTCCAAAGAGACGTTGCTCGAATCAATATGCGTTATGTGGACAACCCCTGTTGAAACATCCGCAAAACAGATCCCAAAACTGGTTCCAGACAAAAATATCGAGCATATGTAGTTGTTGACTCCTTCTTCAAGCATATCCGACTCAAATATCGTCCCGGGCGTTATTATCCGAACAACATCGCGTTTAACAAGCTTGGTTTGCGAATCCATCTTGTCTGTCTGCTCGCATATCGCAATCTTAAAGCCCTTATTTATCAATTTTTTTATATACATATCCACGCTGTGATATGGGATTCCACACATCGGCGCGCGCTCGGCTAACCCGCATTCCTTGCCGGTTAAAGTTATTTCAAGCTCTTTTGACGCCAAAATAGCATCATCAAAAAAAAGTTCGTAAAAATCGCCAAGCCTGAAAAACAAAAGATGATTTGTATGAGCATTTTTTATTTCAACATATTGCCTCATCATCGGAGACAATTTTTTAATATCTAGTGATTCAAGCATTTATTTCAAACACACTCCTAAATTATAGACAAAATTAAAAAATCATTCACTGACAGCCAAAACAGTTTTCACATCCTCCGCCATCGCATTTTGATTCATTAATTTCAAAATCAAAAGTTAAATCTTCGCCATTAACAGCCGCAACCAAAATCTTGTTTATTTTATTCATCATATTGTTGACTTTATCGCTTGCCTCATTAAAAGCAATCATATTCGAATTTTTCATTATTTTATCATATATTTCTTTCAATTCCGCATTTTTTTGATCTATTTTTTCCTGTTTGTCTTGATAGTCCGCAAGCAGACGCCCAATATCAAACTTTAGCAAATTATATTCTCCAATCAAATTTGAAAGCTCCTGATCATTATCATTATTTTTTTTAGCTTCAACCAAATTCAAATATTCATCGGTTTTTTGAATCTCTTTTCCAAAATTTTTGGCCAGTTCGATAATATCCATAACAGCTTAACTCCTTTCAAATCAATTCGCCAACCAAAGCCATTCGAGAAGACCCAGTTATTTTAACATCCGCAAAATTCCCAATTTTTGCGCCGTTTGCTTTACAATTAACAACCAAATTAGTGTCTGTCCTGCCGGTTATCATGCCACAATCTGCCCGAAAATCGCCATCAAACAAAACCCGTTGGATCCTTCCAACATAGCTCTTGTGAACCTCTTCGCTGATTTCATTTTGACAATCTATCAGCTCCCTAAGCCACCTAACCTTTTCCTCAGAAGCAACCGGATCACGCATTGAGCAGGCAGCCGTGCCTTTTCTTGGAGAAAAGATAAACATAAATAAAGACGAATATTTAACACTCTTTATCAAATTTAAGGTCTTTTTAAAATCCGAATATGTTTCGCCCGGAAATCCAACAATTATGTCAGAAGTTAATGATATATTGGGAATTTTCTTTTTTGCATACTCAACTGTTTTTAAATATTGCTCTATGTTATATTTTCTGTTCATCAAATCTAAAAT
>CADBXQ010000002.1:1539-22660 GCA_902798675.1 Oscillospiraceae bacterium | reverse complement strand
AGTTTATAAAACAATATTGCTTTACATTATAAATTAAACTAATGCATTACCATGATAATAGAAATTAGGCCAGGATTCATCTCCCTCTGTTTGACGAAAGAAACCAGGCTAAAGCACTATCTGGAAACACAGGATACCCAATTCTGTGACAAAATTCTAGGTGCCTAAAATATGCTACGCGCTGAGCCGGACTCATTCTAGACACCCACGTTGGATCCCACATCGCCGATGCTGAAGACGAAGGCAACGCAGTTAAACTAAATACACTACATACCAATACCATCGAAGCAATAACTCTTTTGATTTTTCTAAACATTTTAGTCCCTCCATAAAATAATGAATTCCATCTTAAAATATTTGCTTTTTCTGTAAAAAACATGGCTATATGGCCAATAAACCACTGATCTAATCAATGCTAAACCCTATCCCCAGGATTATTGTATCAAACTTCCATAAATTGTCAATAAATTTTTTAAAAAAACTCAACCAAAACTTTTAAAACCTGCCTCACTCGCAAATCAGCAACCCATAGCCTTTCTTCCTTTTATATACAATGCTTGTGAGCCCATCTTCATTGAGATAGACAAAGTAAGTGTGGCCCAGCATCTCCATCTGGACAATTGCCTCGTCATCCGTCATCATCTGCAAAACGATCTTCTTTTGGCGGCGTATTTCCGTTGAAGGGTGATTTGGATCTATTTCAACCTCATCCCCCAGCTCAAACATGGATTCAGCAAGATTGTCAATTCCAGATCTTCGCTTTTTATCAACAAAATATGTCTTGAGCTTTCGGATCTTTCGCTTCAAATCATCAACCGCAAAATCAATGGAATGCTCTATTTTGTCCGCGCTCGCCTCTCCCCTGATGAAGCTTCCCGCGTCTTTAACAGTTACATCGCATTTATATCCACCGGTTTTTTTAGAGATAGTGACATCAAAGCCAGACGTCTCAGGCAGCATTTTTTCAACCCGTTTAAGCTCTTTTTCAACGCCCAATTTTGTTCCTTCTCTAAGGTCAAAACCCCTTGCCGTAATCTTAATCATTGAAATTTCCTCCCAAAAATTATAGTAGACTAGCTAAACCCAGCCTGGTATGATTATACACTAAATATTTAGCAAAATCAAGAACCATATGGAAGTTTGTTAAATAAATTTATATGGGTTAGATTTGTCCCAATTAAAGCCCTCGCTTGAAATACCTGACTCTTTAATCAAAAGCCCAACACATTATAATATCCTTGACTGTGTTCCAAAAAAACAATGCAAAAATGAATCCAAGCGCCACAAGCTCACAACCAACTGTAATATTAAACCTATCCGAGCCCACTGCCCCTTTGAAAGCGCCCTCAACAAGTGGCAGTTAAACGCCCGCAACCAAGGCCGCCCTTAAACCGTCTTCTTGAAATATCTGACTCTTTAATCAAAAGCCCAACACATTATAATATCCTTGACTGTGTTCCAAAAAAACAATGCAAAAACAAATCCAAGTGCCACAAGCTCACAACCAACTGTAATATTAAATCTTCCTCAAACAAGCCGCGCTTCAGGATGTCACTCTTTTTGACCTTGGCTTGTTATTTACGCTTTAAAATAATCGGATATTTTAAATTAGATTCAACCGCACAGTTTATGGTGAGCTGGCGGCGTTTTCATTGATTTTATCCTTGTTTTTTAGAATGCTGTTGAGGAGGTTTTAAAGAATCCGAGCTGTTAAGTTTAAAGAACAAATCTCAATTAAAGAAAAATCAAGGGAACAAATATAATCCAACCAAATATTACAATTAGTTTTTCATGAATTAAATGTCGCGCAATCTTGTTGACAAAACGCAATTTTTTGTATTATAATACTTAAAGAAAATAGATCTCCGCTGTTACGTTGGCTTCATTGAATTAACCGTGACACACAAAATTCATTTTAGTTTTGTGCAAATATCACAATATAATGGGAGAAAATCATGAAAATTTGTGGCATAATTGCCGAATATAATCCCTTTCACAATGGACATTTACACCACATAAACCAAGTTAAAAAGCTCGCAGACGCTGTGGTTGTCGTGATGAGCGGCCATGTTGTGCAGCGGGGTGAGTTAGCCATATACGATAAATGGACCAGAGCTCGCGCTGCCTTGTCTTGCGGCGCAGATTTGATAGTTGAACTTCCAACCGTCTTTTCATGTTCCTCTGCTGAAAAATTTTCAAATGCAGCGATATATATATTACAACAATTAAATTGTATTGACATGATAAATTTTGGAAGCGAGTCGGGAAATATCGATGATTTAATAAAATTAGCACATATATGTCAAAAAATAGATAAATCTACAGCCATGCGCAGCCACCTAAAAAAAGGATTTTCATATCCAAAAGCTCGTCAACTCGCAATATCTGACCCCATATCCGAGCTGCTTGAGGCACCTAATAACACGTTGGGTGTTGAATATATAAAGGCATGTTTAAATCTAAATTGCAATTTTTTGATATACACAACAAAAAGACATAAAGATACGGATAAAAATGACCAAAAAATCAAATTTGCGACTTCATCATTTATTCGCAAAAATATAGATAAAATATCAGAATATGTTCCAAAAAAATTACTAGATGCATATATATCCCCCTCCAAGTTGCCCTCAGATCTGCTGTTTTACAAACTGAGAAACATGAAAAGGCATGAATTTGCTGAACTTCCTGACATCAGCGAAGGGCTTGAAAACAGGCTTTTCAAGTTCTCAAAGACCGCAACAACGCTTGAAGAATTTTTTAAATTGGTAAAAACCAAAAGATACACAATGTCAAGACTCAGACGGATTGTGTTATGCGCTCTTTTAGGCATAAAAAAGCAAAACATCCCCCAAAATCCGCAGTATGCCAGAGTGCTTGGATTTAATGAGACGGGGGAAAAAATATTGTCTATATCGAAAAAAAATGACAACATTATGATAACTTCCAACTTCAAAAATATTGCCAAAAATTTTTCATATAGCGCCGATGTCGACTCAAAAGCGACCAACCTTTTCATGTTTTGCCAAAAAAAACCCAAGCCCTGCGGCGAGGAATATAGAAAAAAGCCTGTAATATTAACTGATTAATTTACTGTTTTATTATAAAATAATTAGACTTTATTTTTCGCTTGCATATTATTATCTAAAATTCATAATAAAATCCATTGTCAACACATATATATCTACTGTTTAAGGTGGTGTTTATTGATTTGAAATGGATTTTTTGTTTAGGAGTGATATTTTCAATAATATTTGGAATAATTTCTAATAAAATGGACAATGTTAGCATAGCTGCAATCGGCGGAAGCAAAGCAGCGATAAACCTGTTTCTTTCAATTTGCGGCGCTATTTGCTTTTGGAACGGCATTATGAATATTGCGCAGCACAGTAAAATTACATCTAGTATAGCTAAAATTTTCGCTCCGGTTTTAAAAAAACTGTTCAAAAATCCCTCAAAGCAAGCTATAGAAGCTGTTTCAATGAATGTCTCCGCGAATCTCCTGGGTCTGGGGAATGCAGCAACTCCGCTTGGAATAAACGCGATGAAAAATTTTCAAAAATCTAATAAAAATAATAACTCCGCCTCATATAATATGATTTTGTTTTGCGTTTTAAACACATCTGCAATTCAAATTATTCCAACAACCATCGCAACTCTCCGGCTCGAACACGGCTCAACAAATCCGATGAAAATTTTCTATCCAACTCTCATATCTTCAACATCAGCACTTC
The DNA here is from genome assembly GCA_902798675.1 of Oscillospiraceae bacterium. GTDB lineage: Bacteria > Bacillota > Clostridia > Oscillospirales > Ruminococcaceae > RUG12519. The sequence continues at coordinate 18,926 of CADBXQ010000002.1, read as the reverse complement.
TGGCATCAATACTTGCTGTAAAAATATTTTCAAAATTATGGGGTGTTAAACATAAATGACAGACTTTTTTATACCCATTGTAATTGCGATAATATTTCTGGCAGGCATAACAAAAAAAATAGACATATTTCACATTTTCATAGAAGGAGCCAAAGATGGTCTAAAAATATCTATATCAATCCTACCTGTTCTAATAGGAATCATAACATTGATAAATATGCTTGCTGCGTCGGGTTTTTTAGAATATATGTGTAAAATTTTAGAGCCGCTTTTTTCAATATTTAACCTGCCGCAAGAATTGATTCCACTCGCGCTTTTTCGCCCAATATCCGGCAGCGGTTCGCTTTCTTTCCTGGAGCAAATATTCAAAAATAATTCACCCGATTCAAAAATAGGCCTCATAGCCAGCGTTTTAATAGGGTCGTCTGAAACAACATTCTACACCATAGCCATCTATTTTGGCGCTGTCGGCATATCCAAAACCAAATATACACTTCCCGCAGCCTTAATTGGCGACTTTGTTGGCATGATCATGAGCGTTGTATCTGTGAACTTGATTTGTGGATAAAAATCTGATATAATTAAAAGCGCATCACAAATAAAAAATATTTTACATTAAACGGAGGAAATTCAATTGAATAAAATTAAAATATCAGTCGACAGTCCCGCAGATTTGCCAGATAGTCTAATAAAAACCTGTGACATCAAAATTACCCCACTATATATCAACACTCCATCAGGCTCACACAAAGACATGGTCGACATAACTCCAATCGACATTTTCAACCAATATGAAAAGACCAAAATATTGCCCAAAACCTCTGCCTGCACTATAGAAGATTATTCAAATCTTTTCAAAAATATTATAAATAGCGGAAATAAAGTGATTCATTTCAATATTGGCAGCGACTTTTCATCATGTTATCAAAATGCATGCATAGCCGCAAAAAAATTTCCAAAAGATAGCATATATGTCATAGATTCTAAAAATTTATCATCAGGGATGACAATTTGCGTTTTAGTTGCAAAAAAGCTGATTCAAGAGGGCGAATCCATAGAAAACATAGCTCAAAAAATTTCCAACAGTATTATTCCAAAAATAGAAACCAGCTTTGTCCCAGGGTCTCTAACATATTTGCACGCGGGCGGAAGATGCTCATCTGTTGCTAAATTTGGCGCAAACTTGCTAAAAATTAAACCCTGCATTGAACTGGAAAACGGCAAAATGTATTCCGGAAAAAAATACAGAGGACCTCTCACTAAATGTATAAATGAATATATAAATGACAGATTGTATAACAGAGATGACATAAACAGAGAAGCTGTCGTTTTAACCCACTCTCCGTGTTCTGAAGAAATCAAAGAAACAATCGAAAAAATAAAAATAAAGTTGAAAAAACAATATAAATTCAAAAAAGTTATAGAAACAAGCACCAGTTGCACAATATCTTCTCACTGCGGACCCAACACTCTGGGAATCATCCTTTTGCGAAAATAATTAAACACAACAAAAAAAGGCTGCATAAATCTAAAATTTTTTGCGGCCTTTTTGATTATATCTTAATTTTTGCTATTTATTATATCTATGATAAATTTTTCGGCCAATTGAGCATTTGCCTTGCCTTTAGTGTTTTTCATAACAAAGCCAATCAAGGATTTAACCGCCTTTTGCTTTCCATCTAAATAGTCCCGGGCAGCGTTTGGATTGCTTTTAACCGCCTGGCTGCAAACGTCTTTCAACTCTTCCTCGCTCAAGCCCTTCAAATCCTCTTCGGACAAAAAGTCCTTTGCGCGCTTCCCGCTTTTGAGCATCTCTTCCAAGGTTTTTTTCGCGACATTATTCCGAATTTTTCCAGCTTCAAGCAGCTTTAACAGCTCATTCATCGCCTCAGGGCTGACTTTTATCTCAAATTTTTCCTTTTGCTCCTCGCTGTCAAATTTGGAAAAAATCAATGAAAGTATTAAATTGGCGCAATTTCTGCAGGATTTTAGGTCTTTAATTGACTTTTCAAAAAAATCAGCAACTCTTTTATATTTAATCAACAATTTCGCATCAATTTCAGATAAACCATAATTTTTAACATATCTTTCAAGTTTTTTATTCGGAAGCTCCGGAATCAGCTTTTTGATTTGATCAACACGCTCTTCATCTGTGAAAATTGTGACCAAATCGGGTTCGCGAAAATACCGATAGTCATGGGCATCTTCCTTCCCTCTCATAGACTCCGTCACTCCCGAAGCATCATCAAACCTGCGCGTTTCCTGAACAACTTCCCCTCCGCTCTCAATCAAATCAATTTGCCTTTGAACTTCATATTTAACAGCTTTTGAGATATTTGTGAACGAATTCATATTTTTTATTTCAGTCCTGGTTCCAAAATCCTCAGATCCCGCCGGCCGAACCGAAACATTAACATCACACCTCAAGCTGCCTTCCTGCATTTTGCAGTCCGAAACGCCAATATATCTCATTGTCAGTTGTAAATATTCTAAATATTCAACCACTTCTTCAACCGACCTAAAATCAGGCTCAGAAACAATCTCAATCAACGGAACCCCGCCCCGATTATAGTCTATTAAAGTTTTACCTCTTTGATGAACAAGCTTTCCCGCGTCTTCTTCAATGTGAATTCGAGTTATTCCAATTCTCCTCCCGTTCGACAAATCAACATGTCCATGTTCGCAGAGAGGTCGATCATACTGGGAAATTTGGTATGCTTTAGGTAAATCAGGATAGACATAGTTTTTTCGATCCATTTTAGCAATTTTTGATATATCACAGTTAAGCGCCAGCCCCGCCATAATCGCATATTTAACAACTTCACAATTTAATTTAGGCATAGTCCCCGGCAATCCAATGCAGATGGGGCAGCAATGTGTGTTTGGATCGCCGCCGAATTCAGTGGTGCACCCACAAAAAATCTTAGTTTTCGTCGAAAGCTCAACATGAGTTTCAAGCCCCATAACAACTTCATATTTCATCTAAATAAACCCCTCCCTCAACATGCTTAAAGAAACAACGCTCGGTCAAACGCTCAAAGTGGTTTGCCAGGCAAAGCAGCCTGGCCTCAGAAAACCTCGGACCAATCAGCTGCATCCCAACTGGCAAGCCTTGAGAGTCAAACCCACACGGCACAGAAACAGCCGGCAGCCCTGCGATATTCACCGGAACAGTGCAAACATCAGTTTGATATGTTTTGACAGGGTCAAGGGTTGCTGCGCCGTTTTTAAAAGCAGTCGTCGGAACGGTTGGCGCCAAAATAGCATCGCATTTCTCAAAAGCTCGATCAAAGCCTTCAATAATGCTGCCCCTGAGAAGTTGCGCTTTTTTATAATACGCATCGTAATATCCGGATGACAAAACATATGTTCCAAGCAAGATCCTGCGTTTAACCTCGTCTCCAAAGCCCTGGCTCCTGGTTTTGCATATCATTTCGTGTATATTTTCATATTCACAAGCTCTGGGCCCATATCGAATCCCATCATACCTGCCCAAATTCGAAGAAGCCTCAGCGCAGGCGATTATATAGTATACGGGCAAGGCGTGAGCGATTGAGGGCAAAGAAACTTCAACAATCTCAATTCCCATGCGTCGATAGACCTCCAAAGCCTCGTTTATCAAACGCTCAACATCAGAATCAACAGATTCAAAATATTGGCTGGCAATCCCGATTTTTAGACCAAGAACCTCGTCGTCAAGATGGGCCACAGCAGAACACTTTTTGCCAACACACGTTGAGTCCTTTTCATCTTTAAATGCAATCTCATCATAAACAATCGCCGCATCTTTAGCGCTAACAGTTATCGGCCCGATTTGATCGAGGCTTGATGCATACGCTACTAGGCCATGCCTGGAAACTGCGCCATATGTTGGCTTCAGTCCAACCAATCCACAAAAACTGGCCGGCTGACGAATAGAACCTCCCGTGTCTGAACCAAGCCCAAAAGCAGCAATTCCCGCTCCAACAGCGCTTGCAACTCCTCCCGAACTTCCTCCAGCAACATAATCGTGATTGTGTGGATTTTTTGCGCCCCCAAAACAAGACGTTTCGCAAGAAGACCCCATAGCAAATTCATCCATATTGGCCTTCCCCAAAAGAACGCTCCCACAAAACCCAAGCCTTTCCCAAACCGACGCATCATATATCGGCCGATATGCTTTGAGCATTTTCGAACAGCAGGTCGTCTCAAGGCCTTTTGTTGATATATTATCTTTGAGCGTCATTGGAATTCCACAAACCAGACCAAAATCCTCTCCGCTTGCCATTTTTTTATCAACATCTTTCGCGCTGCGAATCGCAAAATCCGCCGTTAAATTAACATATGCATTCAAAGCATTATTTGAATTTTCGATTCCGCTCAAATATTTTTGAACAAGCTCCAAGCAACTTATCTTTCTGGCCTTCAAAAGCCCATGTATCCTAGATATCAAACTTCTCACCCCCTAAACTTGCCCGCGGTTGTCCAATCTAAAAAACCCATCCTCAACAGTTTTTGCATTCTTCAAAATGTCCTCCTGCGAATATGACCGAGAAACAACATCTTCGCGATACACATTTTGAAGGTTGTTTATGCTATCAAATTCAACCTCGCTGACCGAAGCCGAATTTATTTGATTTGCAAATTCGATGATTTTTTCCATATCAGCAAGCAATTTATCAACATCTTGATCAGAAATGTCTAGCTTAGCAAGGGTCGCCAAATCAATGAGCTCCTCTTTAGACACCATAAATCAAAACACCTCCTAAATTCATCTCAGTTTTATGTGGACTTCGCGAAGCTGCTGCTCACTGACCTCATTTGGAGCACCAAGCAGCAAATCCTGCGCATTAGAATTCATCGGAAACGCAACAACCTCTCGAATATTTTCTTCTCCGCAAAGCAGCATCAAAATTCGGTCTATTCCCGGAGCCATCCCCGCATGAGGCGGAGCTCCATATTGAAAAGCACTGCAAAGCGCAGGAAATTTTTCAAAAACAGCCTCTTTTTCATATCCCGCAATTTCAAAAGCACGAACCAAAGAATCAAGGTTATGGTTTCGAACAGCTCCGGACGAAAGCTCAACTCCATTACACACTATGTCATATTGCCAAGCAAAAATACTCAGAGGATCCTCCCCATTCAAAGCGTCAAGCCCTCCCTGAGGCATGGAGAAAGGATTGTGTTTAAAAACAATGTCCCCGGTTTCCTCGTCCAGATCATACATCGGAAAATCGGTTATGAAGCAAAATTTAAACTTGTCTTTTTCAATCAAATCCATCCTCCGAGCGACTTCATTTCGAATTTGGCCAGCAAATATGGGAGCGTTTTGCTTTGTGTCTGCAATGAAATATAAAACGCAATCCGGCTTTAAATCTGCCCTTTTGATCAACTCTTGACGCTGAAAATCATTCAAAAATTTATCAATCGGGCCATTAAATTTCAAATTTTCATCAACTTTAAAATATCCAAGCCCTTTCATTCCAATCTCAGTCGCAAATTTAAACATCTTTTCAAAAAAACTTTTAGGCTTTTTAGCACACCCCGGAACATTAATCGCCCTGACGCATTTTCCCCTAAACGGCGCAAAGTCCGACTCCAAAAACATGTCAGATATGTCAATAATTTCCAACGGGTTTCGAAGATCCGGCTTATCAGTCCCAAATCTAAGCATCGCTTCGTTAAATGTAAACCGAGCAAAAGGAGCGCCATCAACCTCAAAATCTGAAAATTTCTCAAATGTTTGAACTAAAATCTTCTCAGCAACATCAAAAACATCCTCCTGAGTTGCAAACGCCATCTCAAAGTCAAGCTGATAAAACTCCCCTGGCGACCGATCCGCACGAGCATCTTCATCACGAAAACAAGGCGCAATTTGAAAATATTTGTCAAAACCAGAAACCATCAAAAGCTGTTTGAAAATCTGAGGCGCCTGCGGCAAAGCGTAAAACCTGCCCTGATGCTTCCGGCTGGGGATGAGATAGTCCCTCGCGCCCTCAGGAGACGAAGCTGAAAGAATCGGAGTTTGAATCTCCAAAAATCCCATTTCAATCATTTTTTCACGCATAAACGAAATCACTTCCGAGCGCAAAACTATGTTTTTGTGAACTCTTTGATTGCGCAAATCCAAAAAACGATACTTTAGCCTCAGCTCCTCTTTAACCGAATGCGAAGTCAAAATCTCGAACGGAAGCTCATTTTTACACTTTCCCAAAACAGTCAGTTCATCACAAACGAGCTCAATCGTCCCGGTTGAAATTTTTGGATTTATCGTCTCTTCGTCCCTTTTTCGAATCTCGCCGCAGACCGAAACAACAGTTTCACGACAAATTCCCCTAAGCTTTTCTTCATCATGAACAACAACCTGCAAAACGCCGTAATGATCCCTTAAATCAACAAAAACAACGCCTCCATGATCTCGAATGTTTTCAACCCAGCCAGCCGCCCGAACCCTCTTGCCTATGGTCTCACTGCTAAAATCAGAGCATTTGTGGGTCCTAAATTTGTTTTCCATCGGCATATCCCTTTCCTTTCAGTTTAAATTCTGTTATTTTCATCACTCAAGGCAAATCTTCAACATTTTCTAGATTATTCCAAACCTCTTGAACATCATCGTCTTCGTCAAGCGCCTCCAAAAGCCTCGACATTTTTTGCTTGTTTTCATCACTTTTCAAGCAAGACGTGTTGCTTGGGAGCATTTCAACCTGAGCAGACAAAAATTTATATCCTTGCTTTTCAAGCCTCTCTCGAACATCGGAAAAATCACCAGGAGCTGTTGTGACAGTGAAAACGTCGTCAATTGATTCAAAATCCTCAGCGCCGCACTCCAGGCAATCGTCCATAACAGCCTCCTCATCCAAAGACGCCCCGTCAATCACGATAACGCCCTTTTTTTCAAACATAAAAGCAACACATCCAGTTGTCCCAAGATTGCCGCCAAATTTATCGAAATAGTGCCTCAAATTAGACGCGGTCCTGTTTCGATTGTCGGTTAATGTTTCAACGATTAAGGCAATTCCTTCCGGGCCATAGCCTTCATAAACCACCGTTTCATAGGAATTTTTGTTGCCATCTCCGGCAGCTTTTCTAATGATTCTTTCGATGTTGTCATTTGGGACATTGCTCGCTTTTGCCTTTGCAATAACATCGCGCAACTTGCTGTTGTTTGCCGGATCTGTTCCTCCAGATTTAACAGCAACAGAAATTTCGCGACCTATCTTAGTGAAAATTTTAGCGCGCGCACTGTCCGTCTTTTCTTTTTTTCTCTTTATAGTGCTCCACTTGGAATGTCCAGACATAATTAAAGCCCTCCTCAATCAACATATAAAACAATTCTACCACAAAATCACGTTTGACGCAATCCCTTAGGGTAATGATTTTTAAGCTTTTTGCAAGAAGCTTTGCCAAACCCAAGCGGAATCCCTTCAACCCTAACCCCGCAGTATCCCCGAGAATCAAAGGAAATTTCCTTCCCAGCAATAAAGTCTAGAGCCTTGCTATCTGAAAAAGATAAATTTAAAAGTTTATGATTTTTAATTTTTATGTCACATTTAAAAAGATGATGATTTGGGACAAACCTATTATTTTTCAGTCTCCCCGCAAAAATTCCCGCAACAATCGCATTTTTCACATTAGGCATATCACTCGGAACCACCATCACCCTATCGCCAAAAACCGCAACATCAGGAACGGGCTCGTCAAACGTTTGATCCCAGAATTTGCTAAAGCAATCTATTTTAGATATATTGGAAAATTTATTAATTTTAGCGCTAAAATTTCCACTTTTTTTGAGCTTTGCAATAAACTGCCCCTCGCCCCCATGAAAGGGATATATTCTTTTTGTATAAAACGCATTGGGAATTATGTCGCTAAATGGAGATCCTTCGCCAAAACCGACCTCAACCGGCTCCAGCTCAAAGTCATCGCGGCTTTTGAGAAACCATTTTATAATCTCTTCATTTTCGATTGTTGAAAAAGTGCAGGTTGAATAGACCAAAATGCCGCCAGGTTTTAACGCCAAAGCTGCTGAATTCAGGATTTCCTTTTGCCTCAAAGCGCAGCCTTTTGAATTTTCCGGCGACCAATTTAAAACAGCATTGGAATTTTTTCTAAACATACCCTCTCCGGAACAGGGCGCATCAACCAAAACCTTGTCAAAATACTCACAGTATTCATTGCATAATTCCGAGGGCCTTTTTGAAAAAACCACAGCATTTTTAACCCCCATCCTTTCCAAATTAGAAATTAATATATTGGCGCGTGATTTATTAATCTCATTTGAAAATAAAAGACCGTTGCCCTTCAATCTCTCAGCAATTTGCGTCGATTTTCCGCCCGGCGCAGCGCACAAATCCAAAACTTTCTCCCCGGGCTTGGGGTCTAGAGCGCAAACAGCAACCATGGCAGAAGGATCCTGAACATAAAAAGCGCCAGCGTGATGCGAAACTTGCCTTCCAATTCCGTCATGTTTTTTCGTCAATTTAAAGCCATTATCTAAAAAATTTAATTTTTCAGTTTCAAACGGAAAATTTTTAACAAATTCATCCATATTTTCCACAAGCAAAGAATTGATTCTCAAAGCTTTTACGGGATTTTTTTCAAAACAGTCCAAAAATTTAGAATAATCATCACCAAGTATTTTTTTCATTTGACTTAAAAATTTTAAACTTAAATTTTTCATAAATTTCTCTCCGAAGTCGTGAATATAAAGCAACATAAATTCAAATAATATTATTGCAGTTTTAAAACTTAAAGTTTTTGCTGCCTAAAATTTGCGGCATCACACAAAATGCCGGGAAAGAAAATCTTTCTTTTCAAATTTATATTTGACGGGAGTGATGGAGAGTGAACAGGAGAAGCGAAAATCAAAATGAAAATTTGAGGGAGCGCCAAGAGAATAACAATCAACAGGCTAGACAACAAAAAAGGTCAAACAACACAAATTCAACAAACAGTAGAAAATCTAATAAATCAGACAATAATTCCGGTCAGAATTGCCACTAGAAACTAAAAACAAGAAAACCTATCCTAATTTATGGGATGGGTTTTTTTGCGCAAAACTAGAGGTTGACTTTAAAAAATCGACAACTAAAATATTCAACATAAGAGCTATATATTAGAATTGAGTATTATATATTCGAAAAGCTCATGAATTCGATGAATTTCGCCACTAAAATATAAAAAACCAAACAAACATTCAACACCCGTCGCAGACCTATATTCCTTAGGGGTTGAATTTTTCGGAACATGACTCCCTGTGGAATTTCGGCCCCGGCGATAAATGTCCCTCTCATCGTCGCTCAAAACCTTTTCCAAAATGAGGGAAGCCTTAAATTGCCACGCGGCGCAGACGTGCTTAACCGTCTTTTTGTGTAGCTTAGCGACAGGCATGCTCCCATTTTTTGCGACAACATGCTCTCGGACAAGCAGCTCAAAAACAGCATCTCCAACAAAAGCCAAGGTTAGCGGAGACATCTGCTTGGGATTTATGTCATCTGTTAATAAATTTATCGTAAAACACTCCCCCCGATCAATGAATAAACTCAAACTCAAAGCCCTGCAGATTAACAAAATCTCCATCACATATTCCCATTTGCTCGAGCTCGGCGTTGATTCCACTGTTGCAAACAACTCTGTGTAAATACTGCAACGACTCATAATCCTCAAAATTCACGCCACGAAGGACATTTTCAAGCCAAGGAGCCTTAACATAATACACTCCATTTTTAACTTCAATAGAAAATTTTTGTTCGAGATTTTTACTTGCGGGCAAATAATTTGGAACATATTCTTTAATTGGCGGCAATTCATCTAAATTTTTAGATATCATATTAACCAAAAATTCAACGCCAGACCCGGTTGCTGCCGAAATTTCACAAAAACTAAAGCCACACTTTTGGACATAGCACTTGAAATCTTCAATTTGGTCTTTAGTTGATATGTCACATTTATTCGCAACAACTATTTGTCTTCTTTTCGATAAATTCGCGTTAAAGCTCGCAAGCTCTTTGTTAATAATGTCGATGTCATTTTTGGGATCGCGCCCTTCACTTCCTGAAACGTCAACAATATGCACAATCAGCCTACACCTGTCGACATGACGCAAAAAATCATGCCCAAGCCCCGCTCCAGCGCTTGCTCCCTCAATGAGCCCTGGAATGTCCGCAACAACAAAAGATTTCCCGCTGTCAACTTTAACAACGCCTAAAACAGGCGACAAAGTTGTGAAATGATAGTTTGCAATTTTGGGTCTTGCCGAAGAAATGACAGAAATCAAGGTTGACTTTCCAACATTCGGAAAACCCACAAGACCAACATCAGCAAGCAATTTCAGCTCCAAAACAATTTCAAATTCTTCTCCCAAAACCCCAGGCTTTGCAAAACGCGGAACCTGCCTTGTTGGGGTTGCAAAATGCTTGTTTCCCCAGCCTCCACGACCTCCTCTGGCAATAACAAACTTTTCATTTGAAGATATGTCCGCCATTATCGAGCCTGTTTTTGAATCTTTGACAATCGTTCCCCGAGGGACTTTGATGAAAAGATCCTTTCCATTTTTTCCAAAGCAGCTGTTTCCTCGGCCATTTTCACCCCGACCTGCAACATATTTTCGTTTATATCTAAAATCTATCAGAGTTGACAAATTATCATCAGCAACAAATATAACATCGCCGCCTTTCCCGCCATCACCTCCGTCAGGCCCTCCAGCCGCAACATATTTCTCACGATGAAACGCAACCGCTCCGTCCCCTCCATCTCCAGCCTTTATCGTTATTTTAACCAAGTCGACAAACATACATTTTCCTCCTGTTTATATGCACGTTTAGAAGGCAAACGAAAAGCCAGAAAAACCTCGAGTCCCCCGAGACCGACATTCAGACAGCATAGACACTGACTTTTTTCCGACAGCGACCAAAGCGCTCAAACCGAACTCTGCCGCTTGACATAGCAAACAAAGTGTCATCCGAGCCGCGACCAACATTCTCACCAGGGTGGATGTGGGTTCCTCTCTGGCGAACTAAGATGTTTCCAGCCAAAACAAACTGCCCGTCAGCCCTTTTAACCCCAAGCCGCTTAGACTCAGAATCCCTGCCATTTTTTGTCGAGCCAACTCCCTTTTTATGGGCAAAATGTTGCAAATTAATAAGTAACATATTTCATACCTCCAACAATAATAATGATATATTCTCGCCATAATCCTTCTCCAAAAGACCGATCTGCATTCTCAACGACTCCAAGAGAACCTGAACCTTTTCATCAAACCTTTCAACTCTCAAAGAAATTTTGCCAAAATCAACAAAAACTCGAGCGTCAGCCTTAACAATTTCAGTTATTCCGTTGCAGCACATCTGAACAGCGCAAGACACAGCAGAACAAACTATATCAAACCCAGATTCCGCAAAACCGGAATGCCCCGAAACCTCAAATCCAACGCAAAAACCGCCCTTGGAATATAAGAAATTGGCCGTAATCATCACGCATTAATAGACTTTATTTCAAGCTTAGTATACGGCTGCCTGTGGCCCATTTTTCTTTTAGAATCCTTTTTAGGCCTATATGTGAAAACGGTTATTTTCTTGGCTTTTCCATTTTTTAAAACTTCTGCCGAAACGCTGGCTCCATCAACATAGGGCGAGCCAACAACCATTCCATCCTCTTTTCCAACCGCAACAACCCTGTCAAACGAAAAGCTCGCCCCGCTTTCAACATCCAACTTTTCAACATATATTACATCACCAACGCTAACACGATGCTGCTTTCCGCCCGTCTCAATAACTGCATACATAAAGAACTTCCTCGCTCAAAATAATCTCGCTGCAATGGGCGCTGCAAAGGCAAACTTCAAACCCACAACATGCGGCATGTTTATTCTACCACAAATCCCTCCAATTGTCAACCCCCAAAACGCGAATTTCAAAATAAAATTTTACACTCAAAAAAATAAGACTCAAATCAAAAACAAAATCACTATATGTACTATTTTGTTGGGTTATATTTGTCCCTGGTAAAGCTCCTGCTTAAAGCATCCGACTCTTTAATTAAAAACCCAACATATTATAATATCCTCGAATTCGTCCCCAAAAACCATGCAAAAGCCAATTTAAGCGCCGCCCGCTCACAACTAACTGTAATATTAAACCTTCCTCAAGCAAAAGTCCCTTTGAAAGCGTCCGTGACAAGTGGTAGGTAAATGTCCTTGAGGGCGCAAAAAGAAGCACCAGCAAACCCAGTGCCAATGCTTCTTAGATTTAAACGCAGCTCAACGCCACCTCATTGACATCCGCTTCCATCCATATTGAGATTACAAATTGTATATTTTCAAAATGCACCCCTCATCTTTGATAAACCAGCATTTTTAAAGCAATATCAAACGCCAAACCAAAATTTCTCCGATTCGTATTTTGAATGCCGACTCATAAGGTGATTCAGCGCATCTTTAATGCTCCTTCCTTTATATAACACATTATACAGCTGGTCGGTTATCGGCATATACACATCTTTTGCCCTAGACAGTTCGTATGCGGCTTTGGTTGCAAAATAGCCTTCAACCGTCATCCCAACCTCACTCAAAGCCTCATCCGCAGTTTTTCCTTGGCCAATCAAAATCCCCGCTCTCCTGTTGCGGCTGTGCATACTTGTGCATGTCACAATTAAGTCGCCAATTCCAGAAAGCCCAGCAAATGTTTGACTTCTAGCTCCAAGAGCAACTCCAAGCCTTCCAATTTCGGCTATTCCGCGCGTCATCAAGGCGGCCTTAGTGTTGTCTTTAAAGCCAACTCCATCGCATATTCCAAGCGCAAAGGCTATTATATTTTTTAAAGCCCCCCCAATTTCAACCCCAATTAGGTCATCATTGACATATAACCTAAATATTTGAGAATTTAATACATCCTGGATTTTTTCAGCAACACTCAAACTCTCGGAAGCAACCACAACCGCAGTCGGAACAAGTCGCGCTATTTCTTCGGCATGAGACGGCCCAGACAAAGCAGCAAACAAACAATCTCCAAGCTCCTCACATATAACCTCAGACAGCCTTTTAAAAGTCTTTTGCTCGAGGCCTTTAGCAACGTTGACAACTATTGCTCCCTTTTTGACATATCCAGCAACTTGACGCGCAACCGCCCTAACATAGCTGGAAGCAGCCGCAAAAATGACAACATCTGCAGAGGATATATCACACGGATCTAAAGTTAGTTTAACACGATTAGTGTCTATGACGACTCCGGGCAGACATTTTTTATTTTCCTTATCTCTAATAATGCCCTGAATTTCAGCCTCAACCGCCGACCATAAAACAACATCACAATTTTCATATCCACTGATTAGCTTCGCCAAAGCCGTTCCAAAGCTCCCAGCTCCCAAAATAGCAATAACTCTCTTTTTCATACATCAACACCCTTTCGTTTTAATTTTAAACTCCAGTTCCATCAATCAAGCGCTTTATGTTGGACCTGTGCATAAAAATCACCATAAAACAAATGAAAATCGCCGCAAAAATGCGAACAATAAACTCCAAAACCGAACTTCCAAAAATCAAATATTTCAAAAAAACAAATATTGGATATGATATAGAAGCAAATATTGAACTCAAAGAAACTATTTTAGAAATGAGAAAAACAATGCAAAAAACAAAAACAACAGGCAAAAAAACAGTCCAATCTAAAGTTAGCAAAATTCCAGCCGAAACCGCAACTCCTTTTCCCCCTTTAAATTCATAAAATATCGGAAAAACATGGCCCATCAGAGCAGAAACTCCAACCAAAATGCCCGAATATATCGGCGCTTTCTCTTCAAGCAAAACAAAAAACATAACATCGCAAAAAACAATCGGAACTATGCCTTTAATAAAATCGCCTAAAAAAGTTAAAACAGCCGGCATCTTCCCAAATGTTCGCCAAACATTGGTTGTTCCTGCGTTGCTGCTCCCATAGTCCCTGATGTCCCGGCCATAAAAAATTGTCGAAATCAAAATAGCAAAATCTATGCTGCCAATAAAATATCCCATCACACAAAAAACGACAATGATAACTATTTCAGAATTAAAAAACATATTTTTAACTAATCCTCTTTTCTTCGTTCTCGAACAACTATTCTCATCGGAGTCCCAATAAATCCAAACAATTCACGAATTTGATTTTCCAAATATCTTTGATATGAAAAATGAAATAATTCCTTTTTATTCACAAAAACAATAAATGTTGGGGGGGCAACTGAAGCTTGCGTGATATAATATATTTTTAATCTGTGACCCTTATCCGACGGAGGCTGAACTCTTGAGGTTGAATACGCAAGCATTTCATTTAAAGCGCCAGTTGAAATTCTCTTTTGGCTTTGCAAATAAACCTCATCAATCAAGCCATATATTTGATTTACCCTCTGACCGGTTTTGGCGGATATGTATATAAACGGGGCATATGGCATGAAAGAAAAATCATTTTCGAGCTTTTTATTAAATTCATTCATCGTCGCGGAATTTTTTTCAACCAGATCCCACTTATTGACAGCAATTATTGAAGCTTTTCCCTTCTCGAGAGCATATCCAACAATTTTCGAGTCCTGTTGGGCAAATCCTTCCAAAGCGTCAATCACTATCAAACAAACATCCGCCCGATCAACTGCCATATGCGCCCGAATAACACTGTAGCGCTCGATGTTTTGGGTTACTCTGGCTTTTCTTCGAATTCCAGCTGTGTCTATGAAAACATATTCTTTGCCGCTATGCCTAATAAAAGTGTCTATTGCGTCTCTTGTTGTTCCTGCAACATCCGAAACAATAACTCGGTCCTGGCCAACAAGCGCATTAATCAGGGAAGATTTGCCAGCATTTGGCCTCCCAACAATCGCAATTTTAACCCTATCTTCTGAAAAATCAGAATCCAACCCTTTTTTAAAATGTGATATAACCTCGTCAAGCAAATCCCCAACGCCATGCCCATGAACAGAAGAAACCGGAAACGGATCCCCCTGCGCAAGATTATAAAATTCATATAATTCAGCAGGAACATCACCAACGCTGTCGCATTTATTGACGCATAAAACAACGGGCTTTTTATTTTTTTTCAACATATTCGAAATTTCCAGATCTGAAGAATTAACTCCGCTTTTTATGTCGACAACAAAAATTATCACATCTGCATCCGACATTGCAAATTCCGACTGGTTTTTCACTTGCTCAAAAATAAACCCGCCGCCATCTTCCAAGCCACCAGTATCGATCAGATTAAATCTGGCGCCCGCCCACTCGCCTTCGGCATATATCCTGTCACGAGTCACCCCCGGAACATCATCAACAATCGAAACGCGCTTTCCAACTATTTTGTTAAACAACGTTGACTTTCCAACATTCGGCCTGCCTATTATCGCCACAATCGGCATGGACATAACCATGACCTCCCAAATTATATGACACAATTATAAAAAACATAACTAAAAATGAAAAATGCGAAAACAGACGAGGAACTCCCTCGCCTGAACCATCCCCTCCTAGGCTTCCTTTTTGACAACTTGAACGCCTTTATAGTATCCACAATTTCCACAAACCCTGTGGGGAAGTCCTAATTCGCCACATTTAGTGCATCTGGAAAAACCCGGAACATCCAACTTCCAAACGCTAGAACGCCTTTTATCACGCCTCGCCTTGGAAGTTTTTCTCTTTGGCACCGCCACTTCACAACGCCTCCTTTAAAGAAATACTAAAAAATCACATCAACAAAAAAACCAAAAACATAAAAAATTCAAACAACAAACCCCCATGGCAATTATATCACAACCCATAAAATTTGTCAAGGGCTTTTTGAAATTAAACTCAAAATTTCCTGGCGCATATCCTCAAAACCAGGCTTTCCCAAAAGCGCAAACATATTTTTTTTATATTTCTCAACTCCGGGCTGGTTAAACGGGCACACGCCTTTTCAAAAAAATATATCAAATTTCCTATTTCAAACTCATTAATTGTTTCAAGCTCTAAAATGATATTGGGCACTTTGCCTTCAGTGTGGGCAAGAACTGTTCCCTCAAACGCCCTTCGATTAACCTCGCTCATGTTTTGGTTCGCCAAAAAATTCAGCCCATCAAAATTGCCTTCATCTTCATAAATATAAAAATCCTCTCTTGGCTTTTTAAAATCCAAAACCGTTTCAAAAATTATCTTAGAACCATCCTGTATATACTGCCCAAGAGAGTGAAGATCAGTTGAAAATATGGCCGAAGTTGGCAAAAGCCCCTTGTCATCCTTGCCCTCGCTCTCTCCAAAAAGCTGCTTATACCACTCCAAAAACGCCGTCATCGAAGGCTCATATGAAACAAGCATTTCAGCCCGCTTCCCTTTGTTATATAAAATATTGCGAATCGCAGCATATCTATAGCAATCATTTTTTTCGAGGTCACAATCAGAAAAATCCTCAACCGCCCCAGCCGCTCCCTCCATAACAGCGGATATGTTAAGCCCGGCAACAGCCATCGGAAGCAAGCCAACAGCTGTTAGGACAGAAAACCTTCCCCCGATGTCGTCTGGAATAACAAACTGCTCATAGGAATTCCTCAAAGCAAGCTCTTTTAATGTTCCTTTATTTTTGTCGGTTGTGCAATAAATTCGAGACCTCGCTCCCTCAACGCCATATTTTTCCTCAAGCAAATTTTTAAACACTCGAAACGCAATCGCGGGCTCAGTTGTTGTCCCTGATTTCGAAATCACATTAACGCAAACGTCTTTTCCTTCACAAAGTCTCAAAATTTCATTAAAATATGTTGGGCTGATGCTGTTGCCAACAAAATAAACACGCGGCGCGTCCGAACAAGTGAGGTTATATAACTGAGAATTTATGGCTTCAATAACCGCTCTAGAACCAAGATATGAACCTCCAATCCCAATAACAACCAAAATATCTGAATCTTGTCGTATTTTTTCGGCCGCAGCCTTTATCCTGCTAAACTCGCCCCTATCATAGTTTACAGGCAAATCAAGCCAGCCCAAAAAATCACTGCCTGCTCCCGACCTTCCAACCAACAATTCGTGCGCAGCCTTAACGAACGGAAATACTTCACGCAATTCGTGTTCCGAAATAAACTCCTTCAAATAGCCCGAATTCAAACAAACCGACATTTAAAAAATCACTCTCAATCCCATCATGCTGTCAAAGTTTCAAACCACCTGTTCCCATTATATCACAATTTTTTTTAAAGTCAAGCGATAAATTTGAAAAATTATTGAATTGGGTTATATTTGTCCCCATGAGTTTTCTTTTTAAAAATATCAGACTCTTTATCTAAAATTTTAAGCAATTTTGAATATCCTTGATCACGTTTTAAAAAACAATGCAAAAAAGAAAAAACCGCCCCACCTCACAACTAACTGTAATATTAAACCTTCCCGAGCCTTCAAGTCATTTTGGACGCCTCCTCAACAAGCG
>CADBXQ010000002.1:0-1507 GCA_902798675.1 Oscillospiraceae bacterium | reverse complement strand
GCGGTAGGCTAGCGTCCGCAAAAAAAGCCCAATTCAAGGCGTTTACCTACCACTTGTTATGGACATTTTGAAAAGGCTGGGCATTTTTAATTAGGTTTGACCTGCGCAGTTGATGGTGAGCCGGGCGGCGGTTTAGTTTGTTTGATCGCTCCTTTTTAGAATGTGCTTTTGAGGACAGTTTAAAATAGACGGAGAGTATTAAACCAAAAAGCCACCAATCTTGAGCAAAGAAGCTTTATTGGGACAAATATAATTAACAAACCGACATAAATTTTAGAAATTAAACGGTGGTTCCATTAAAAAAATTATTGATCATTGAGGTTAAAAGGAAAACAAAATCAACTTTCCCAACGCCCTCATCGGCCACTATATCGTATGAAGATATCTCCTCATCGCCCAACAAATACACAACTCGCCCGCAGCACCTGCCCTCCTGAACAGGCGCCTCAACCGAGCTTTCAAGCTCCACTTTTTTTTCGACCTTTTTAGAGCTGTTTTTTGGGATCAACATCGGCCCAGCTTGATCAACTCTCAGCGCAACCGAATCCTTTTTCCCATTGACAACTTCTATATACCCAGCGTCCATTTCGTCCAAATTAGGGCTTAACAATTCCCAACCAGCAAATCCATAATCAAGCAATGATCTACACGAATCGAAGCGGTCTTTCGAGGTTTCAGAGCCCATAGAAACCGCAATAAGCGTCATGTCATTTCTTGTTGCAGTTGCGCAAAGACACGACCCAGCCAAAGTATATTTAATAATTAATGGGTATTTAATTAATTCCCTCCCCATTATGGCAATATCTCTTGCTGTTGATAAATGCCCATCTGCGTCCAGCCCAGAAGCGTTGCAAAAATTACTCCCAGTCATACCTAACTCAGCGGCTTTTTGATTCATGAGCTCAACAAACTGCTCTTCGCTGCCAGCAATGTGCTCAGAAATGGCAACCGCTGCGTCATTTGCGGAATTTATCGCAGTCGCTTTGAGCAAATCTTCAATCGACATCTGCTCCCCAACGTCCAACCAAACCTGTGACCCTCCCATAGAATTAGCATGTTCGCTGGTTGTGACCAAATCATCAAGCGAAACTTCACCCAAATCGAGTTTCTCCGCGAGCAAAAGCATCGTCATTATCTTTGTTATTGAAGCAGGAGGCATCTTTTCATCAGCGTTTTTTTCCGCCAAAACCTTGCCAGTGTTGGCTTCAACTAAAATATATGACTTGGCAGGCAAATTTTCAATATTTTGACATTCCGCTTGAACCGAACCATGAATTGACAACAAAAACACAAAAATTATCGCAAAACACAACATCTTTTTGGATAGCATAAAAACCACCTCTAGTTTAGTTAAATCAATGCCATTTTATGCCAGTCATGCCAAAATATTCATAATTAGATTCTTCCTAGTATATTTAATAATTAATGGGTATTTAATTAATTCCCTCCCCATTATGGCAATATCTCTTGCTGTTGATAAATGCCCATCTGCGTCCAGCCCAGAAGC
>CADBXQ010000001.1 GCA_902798675.1 Oscillospiraceae bacterium | reverse complement strand
CTCATCGCAAACACATCAAACATGCCCGTTGCAGCGCGTGAAGCTTCCATATACACCGGGATCACTTTGGCGGAATACTACCGAGATATGGGCTATCACGTTGCGATAATGGCTGATTCAACTTCAAGATGGGCCGAGGCTTTGAGGGAGATTTCCGGGCGGTTGGAAGAGATGCCTGCGGAAGAGGGCTTTCCAGCCTATTTGCCATCAAGGTTGTCCCAGTTTTATGAGCGCGCGGGATATATGAAAACTTTATCTGGAAAAGAGGGCTCAGTGACGATTATTGGAGCAGTTTCCCCCCAGGGATCGGATTTTTCAGAGCCTGTCACTCAAAACACTAAGCGCTTTGTCAGGTGTTTTTGGGCTCTTGACAAATCTCTAGCATACGCCCGGCACTATCCCGCGATAAATTGGATGGACAGCTATAGCGAATATGACGAAGATCTAAAGGAATTTTATGACGCCGAAGTTGGGGAGGAGTTTTTAAAAACAAAGAAGAAAATTTCGGCGCTTTTGGCTGAGGAAGCGAATTTGATGGAAATTGTCAAACTAATCGGCGCTGACGTTTTGCCGGACGATCAAAAGCTTGTCATAGAAATTTCAAAGGTCATACGCGTTGGCTTTTTGCAGCAAAATGCTTTCCACAAAGACGATGCATATGTGACCCTGGAAAAGCAAAAGAAGATGATGAATGTTATATTATATTTCTATGACCAAGCCTTTGATCTGGTTTCAAACGGCGTCCCTTTCTCAACAATTGTCGACAGCGGAATGTTTGCTAAGCTATCAAGGATGAAATATGACATTCCAAACGATGATTTAGGAAAATTTGACTCATATTATCACGAAATCGATATGTTCATAAAAAACCAACAGGATGATTAAATTAAAGACGGATTGGAGATAATTTAATATGGCAATGCATCACATTGGACTTAAACAGATAAATGGTTCATTGGTTGTTCTTGACGGGGTTGAAGACGCTGGTTTTGATGAACTTGTCCATATACATCTTTCAAACGGAGAGGTTCGGCAAGGCCGCATAGTTCAGATTGATGGGAAGCGGGTTGTCGTCCAGGTCTTTGAGGGAACGCATGGCCTTTCCATGGAAAACACATCAACTCATTTCACGGGCAAACCGCTAGAAATTCCGCTGTCACTTGAGCTTTTGGGTCGAATATTTAGCGGGTCTGGAAAGCCAATAGACGGCCTTGGGGAGATGTTTGTTGAAAAATATGCGGACATAAACGGCTTGGCGATCAATCCTGTTTCCCGAAAATATCCCAGGAATTATATACGAACTGGAATATCTTCAATAGACGCGCTGACAACATTGATTCGAGGCCAAAAATTGCCCATATTTTCCGATTCTGGCTTGCCACATAACAAGCTTGCTGTTCAAATCGCGACGCAGGCCAAAATATCCGATAAAGGCGACGACAGCAAATTTTGCATAGTTTTTGCTGCGATGGGCGTTAAAAATGATGTTGCCGACTATTTTAAAGACAGATTTGAAAAAAGCGGCGTTTTGGAGCGCGTTGCTATGTTTATTAACCTGTCAAACGACCCGATAATTGAAAGAATTTTAACGCCTCGCTGCGCCCTAACAGCGGCTGAATATTTAGCATATGAAAAAAATATGCACGTTTTAGTTATTTTAACCGACATGACTTCATATGCTGAGGCGGTTCGCGAATTTTCTTCCTCAAAAGGGGAAATCCCCGGCAGGAAGGGATATCCTGGCTATTTGTATTCAGATCTTGCGCAGCTATATGAAAGAGCGGGGGTTATTAAAGGCTCTGAGGGTTCGGTTACGCAAATTCCTATTCTAACCATGCCAAACGGCGACATAACCAACCCGGTTCCGGATTTGACGGGATATATAACCGAAGGCCAGATTGTTCTCTCAAAAGATTTGTTTGGCCAGGGGGTATATCCGCCGGTGTATGTCCTGCCGTCTTTGTCGAGGCTCATGAAAGACGGAATTGGCAAGGAGTATACCAGGGAGGATCATCAGCCGGTTGCGAATCAGCTTTTTGCTTGCTATGCTAGAGTTCAGGACGCTCGGTCTCTTGCTTCTGTTATTGGCGAGGAGGAGCTCTCTGAAACCGATAAGGCGTATCTTGAGTTTGGAAAAAATTTTGAATTGCATTTTTTAACCCAGGGCGACGATGAAGAAAGATCAATAGAACAAACTTTGAATCTGGGCTGGGATTTGCTGTGTTTGATGCCAAAAGAGGAGCTTAACCGGATCGATAGCGAGCTTTTGGAAAAAAACTATGATCCGTCAAGAGCCAATCGCTTCAAAGCCAAAATTTAAAAAGAGAAAGCGGGTGCTTTGAAAATGAGTTTTTCGGTTTTTCCAACCAAAGGAAATTTGATACATATCAAAAAATCCTTAATGCTTGCCAATCTTGGCTTTGATTTGATGGACAGGAAAAGAAACGTTTTAGTTCGAGAGATGATGGCTCTGATTGATTCCGCAAAATCCATTCGGGGCGAAATTGAGTCAACATTTTCCAGGGCATATAAAGCTTTGCAGACCGCCAACATAACTCTCGGCGTTTGCGACAGCATCGCCAAAGGCATTGAAGTTGAAACAGGGCTTGAAATAAAATATAAAAGCGTTATGGGGGTTGAGATTCCGAAAGTTAGGCTCAAATCCAGTTTTGATGCTCGAGCATATGGCTTTTCCGGAACCAATTCTCAGCTAGACATAGCGTATATGTGCTTCTACAGAGCCAAAAAGATAAGCGTTGTTTTGGCTGAGGTTGAAAACAGCGTATATCGGCTTGCTAATGAAATAAAAAAGACTCAAAGGCGCGCAAATGCCCTGAAAAACGTCAACATTCCCAAGTTTGAAAAAACAATCAAATATATATCCGACGCTTTGGAAGAAAAGGAAAGGGAAGAATTTGGTCGGCTCAAGGTCATAAAAAAGACAAAGCAAAAATAGCAAGTGGTTTTTCGAAAAGATAAAAGCCCCGCGGCCTTTTGCTTGCTGCGAGGCTTTTATTGATAAAAATAGTATGTATATGTAACTGAGCTAAAGTCTCAAAGTTCATAATAGGGAAGCTCACCCTCAAGACAATATACAATCGCCCTCCAAGAAGTCATTTTTTTTGACCACTCGCCGGTTACTGGATCATAGGTTCTCTCAGTTTCAGCCTATTATTGCTGAAAGATACATAACGTTCATCACAACAAATTCCCCCCGCAACGCTTTCAAGGTCGTCATTGCTCAAATTGCCTTCTGCCATCTAAAAATGTTTTTCATTCTCTTTCATCTTAGCCACCTTCTTCCTAAAATATAAGCATTTTTGGGAATTTATCATAAAATTAAAAACCCCCACAAATTCATAATATGCAAGTTGGTCTGAAAATTCAAGTATTAAATTAAAGATATTTTCAACTCAGCACGACGTCCATCCCCACATAACATTTTCTCTCAGCGCATATTGACCAGTTTCTTCTTCTATCCAGTCTTCTTCATATAAACACTTTGCAACTGGAGCCAAATCATCCTTCGCATCATTTCCATTTGGCCCGCCGCCAGCGACTTTTTTCAATGCTCCTTTGTCTAATTTGCCAGCATTTTTTTTTCTGTTGTTTTTATCTTTCATTTTAAACACTTCCTTTCTGTATGTAAAATTTTTTTATTTATCTATCGCCTCAAAACGAGTCTTTGTTTGAGGAAGATAAAATTCATATTTACCGTTTTTATATGTTATTTCCATATCCGAACAGTTTTTCCAATCAATTGTTCCGCCTTTGCTCATAAGGATCTGCTCCATCCCTCCCGCAACGTTTTCAAGCCCGTCATCGCTCAATTCGCCTTTTTCAATTGGTGAATTTTGTTTCTTTTCCATCATAGACACTTCCTTTCAAAACCAAAATATTAAAATTTTGGAGATTTTTATTGAATTTTAAGGGGTGAAAGTAAAAGTTTTACCCGTAGTAATATTACAAATGGTATACACGCCGTTTTTAAGGGTTATTTTCACTTCATCATCATCTTGCCATTCAACGTTCATGCCGTCATCCGTAGCAAACCGCTGCGCCCCCCCAGCAACGCTTTCAAGCCCATCATCGCTCAATTCTCCTTTTTCAATTGATGAATTTTTTTCCTCTTCCATTTTAGACACCTCCTTTCAAAATTAGGAGTTTAATATTAATCAATTTATGTATAAAACCCCTAAATTTATATTAACACAATATATCATAAATGTCAATAATAAATCTAAAATTTCAAAGCTTTGTGGGCCCACACCCTTAACAAACCCTAGCGAAACGCCATCAATTGAGCGATCTTTGTCGCGGACATCAAACTACCGCTTGTTAAAGACGCTTTCAAAGAAGCAGGAAGCTCAGAAAGATTTAATATTACAGTCAGTTGTGAGCCGGCGGCGCTTAGCCCGCTTTTTGCATTGTTTTTCAAAGCTTGGTCAAGGATATTTAAATTTTTTTGGTTTTTAATTAAAAAGTTGAATATTTTGTCAAAAACTTCACAAAGGCCAAATATATTCCAAATTATACTAATTGTATGATTTTTTTAGATAAACGGGAAAAATATTATAAATATGCTAGGAAAGGATGTGCGTGAATTTGAACTTTGAAATTAGGACAGATCTCGCCTTGGAATCAAAAATATTGGAAAATGAGACTCCAAGCGGCGTTGAACAAACTGTTGAAAACATTCAAAATGTTAAAATAATAAAAACAAAAATTGCAAATGAACACGGCTCAAAAGCTCTCAAAAGGCCTGTTGGTGAATATGTTGCTTTAGAGCATTTTCAAATGCTTCTGCCGGAAAATGCGGATGTTGTTCGTCCAATTCTTGTCAACCAGCTTGAAAAAATGATTGTTAATAAAAAGTCTGTTTTGGTTGTTGGGCTTGGAAACAAAAACATTTCGCCAGACGCGCTCGGGCCAATGGTTGCAGACAAAATCATAGCCACGCGCCATTTTAGGGGGACTTTGGCTAAAAGTCTTGGGCTTTCTGACTTGAGCGCAGTTTCAGTTATTGCTCCAGGAGTTTTGGGCCAAACAGGAGTTGAAGTTTTTGAAATAATCAAAGCCATATCAAAAGAAATAAAACCAGACTTAATACTCACTGTTGATGCTTTGGCAGCAAGATCTGTCCAAAGGCTCGGAACAACAATTCAAATCACCAACACAGGCATATCGCCGGGTTCTGGAGTTCAAAACAAAAGAGCTGAAATATCCCAAAAAACCTTAGATATTCCAGTTGTCGCTATGGGTATCCCGACTGTTGTTGATATGGAAACCATTATTCACGAAATGTGCGAAGATGCAAAACCGGAGCCTTCTGGAGCAATGATGGTTACGCCGCGAGACATCGATCAAATCATCTCCAGAAGCTCAACGCTCATAGCAAGCTCAATCAATCAAACCCTTTTCCCCAGCCTGTCTTTAGAAGAAATTCAAGCGCTTGCCGGATAAAAATATTATTTTCACAGCGATTTGATTGAAAACTTTTTTCGCTGCATAAAATCACCCCTCCTTTTCATATGATATTTTAAGCCGTTTTTCATAAAAAAGGAGGGATAAATTTTGAACATAAATAAAAAATATTGGACACTAAAAATTATATCTTTGATCACTTTGCCCTCTTTTGCTTTCTTCAGCAGTAAAATCATGCTGAATTGCGTTCCGATCGTTAGGACAATAACGCAAAAAGCCGCGATCGCATCAGCCAAATTAACCCTGGCAGATGATGGAGAGTTGATCTCAACCATCGTTTCGCAAAGTTCCAACGATTCGCTGGCAGCAGCAAAAAATCCAAGCGAGATAAAGCCAAGCGACCAAGCGCCGCAGCCCTCATCAAATCAAACTGCTGACGGAGCGCCTCTTCTAACATTTCCCCAAGAGGAGCTTAATAAATTTCCCCAAAATAATGGCCCGATTATACGCAAAAACTATCAGGCTGCTAAAACCGAACAATACGTGAATATTGGCGGCTCAGCATATGTTCGAAACATGACAAACCTTCCAAATCAAGTCATTCTGGACGCAAACGCCTCTTCTCCCGCCTTCACCCTGACAAAAGGCCAAGAACCGCAAGTTTTAATATATCACACTCACACAACAGAATCATATGAACTTCAAGAAAAAGACCACTATGACGCTAATTTTCCAATCAGGTCAAAAAACCACAACACAAGCGTTGTTGGTGTTGGAAATGAAATCACAAAATGTTTGCAGCAAGCTGGAATAGGCGTTGTCCACGACACAACAATTCACGACGATCCGGCCTATAAAGGAGCATACGATCGATCCAAACAGACGATGATGGAAGCTATGAAAAAACACCCCTCAATCAAGGTTGCAATTGATGTCCACAGGGATGCGATTGCGGATGATAAAGGCCAAAGATATGCGCCAATTGCCAACATAAACGGAAGAAATGCGTCGCAAATAATGATAATATCGGGATGTGATAATGGGCGCATGAACTACCCAAACTATGCTCAAAATTTGGCATTTGCCTGTTTTTTGCAAAGACAACTTGAGCAGGACTATCCTTCTTTAACCCGCCCGGCTTCATTTAAATATAAATACTATAATCAAAGTCTAACGCCGGGAACGCTGCTGGTTGAATTTGGGGGACATGCAAACAGCGTTAATGAAGCGATGTATGCGGGCTGGCTCTTTGGAAAGTCTCTTGCAAATGCACTTTTAAAAATACGAACGTAGTCAAAGCATTCAACAACACATGTTTATAAAAAACGGATTAAGGGGATGAATATGTCAAATGCTTAAAAAAAACAAACCATCCATAATAATATTCATGACAGTTTGCGTTTTAGCCATTTGCATAGTTGGCTCGCTGTTTGTTCAAGCGGAAGAGACCGACCAAAGCGACTCCGATCAAAAATATATAAAGTGGGTCAAATTTAATATACCACTGGAAGCAATGGAAAAAGCGCTAAAAGCAGACATCGAAAATCACGACGCCGAGATCAAAACGCCATTTGTCAGCTTACTGAGCCTTTTGGGCGCAAAATATTGGGGGGAGTGGGATAAATATAAAGCGAGTGATATGGATGATTTGATTTCAAAGCTTAAATCCGGCGAAAGTGAAAAGGATATATCACAAAATTATGAAAAATATCCATACTTTGAAAAGGTGTATGGCGCGATATTTTCTCAAATGATTGGAAAATTTTCCATAGCAAAAGAAAATGACTCAAATGGACGGCCAATTCTTGAAGAAAAATATGGTTTAAAAGCATATTCTCCGATTGCGTATGGATATAAATTTAACCACTGTCGAGACTTTGGGAATTCGAGAAATTTTGGATATCGGCGAAACCACCTGGGAAATGATTTGATGGCAAGATCTGGGACTCCGATTGTTGCGGTTGAAAGCGGAATTGTTGCAAAATGCGCATGGAATAAATATGGAGGTTGGCGAATTGGAATTCGAAGTTTTGATGGACTCCGATATTATTACTATGCACATTGTCAGAAAGATCATCCATTTGTTGAGGGATTGAAGGAAGGGGACACAGTCTGCTCAGGCCAACCGATAGGATATGTTGGAATGACCGGCTATAGCGAAAATGAAAATGTCAACGGAATGCAGCGCCCTCATCTTCATTTTGGAATGCAACTGATTTTCCACCCGTCTCAGGAAGAGGGAAATAATGAAATTTGGATAGATGTTTATGACATAGTCAATTTTTTAGAACACCATAAGTCTGTTTTAACCAAAGACCCTAAAGATAAAGACTTTAGACAAAAATATTTGTTTGAGGATCCAACATATCGAAAATTTGTTAAAACATGAATATTTTTCTTAGTTTAAACATAATTTTCAACTCCCCTGAGAGAAACTTGTTCACTATAAACCTTAAACCGAACGTCATTTTTTTCACAAATCAACCCGCCGTCATTTGATATCGAAACAGCTTTTGCAGTTATTATTTCGCCGTTTTTAAAAATTTTAACATTTTTCCCTATATTTAAGCATCTACTCATATATTCATGAATAAATTTGTTTTCAACATCTTCTGTTTTATTTGTTGAAAAGAGTCTGAAATTTTCTTCAACATTTTCAACAAACTTTTCAACAATTTGCTCTGTTTTAAACTTTTTTCCCGTTTGAGTCAAAAGCGACCCCGCGTTTTCAAGTTTTAATTTTTCAAACTCAAGACCAGAAGCGTTGACATTCATCCCAACCCCCAGTATTATATCACACATTTTGTTTGTGATAACACTTTCGCAAAGCAATCCGCCAATCTTTTTATTTCCGATGATTATGTCGTTAAACCACTTTATCTTTGAGTTTTTTGCTCCAACCAGATCTAGAGTTTGAACAACAGAAACCGCCAACATTATTGGAATTATTTTTAAAAATTTTAAACAAGTGTTTTTTATTAGAATGGATATGGCAAGACTTTTCCCAGGGAACGCGGCCCAAGATCGGCTTTTGCTTCCGTGACCATTTGTTTGATTTGTTGTGAATATAACAGTTCCGTGTTGAAAATTTTCGATGTTGTTTTTTAAAAAGTCATTTGTGCTTGGCAATGAGTCAAAATAAATTAAATTTTTGCCAAATATTTTAGTTTTGAGTTTAATATTCATTATTTTCTCCCAGCCAAACCGCTAAAATGTTATATATATCGCTATAGTCACAAAATTTAAGAATTCATATTTATTCAACATAGTCAACTATATTCATGATAATTTTGTTATTGTTGACATTTATCACGCCATAACTTGGCCCTCCAATTCGGGGGCGAGCCAAACTTCCAGGGTTCATTATATATAAATCATTTTCAATTTTTGTCAATCTTTTGTGAGTATGACCATATAATATAATATCAGCAGATTTTTTTCGAGCAGCTTGAATATAATCATCAAGCCCAGATTTTACGTTATATTTATAACCGTGGCTTGCCAAGATTTTGTGTGAACCAGCGCTAAATGTCTTCTCGTCAGGGAGAAAACCATATTCAAAATCACAATTCCCTCTGACAATTTCCATCGATATATTGGGATATTTGCTCTTGATTTGGAAAAATTCTTTGGCGCCATCCCCAAGATGCAAAAATAAATCTGCGTCCTGATGCTTTAAAATAATATTTTCTAATTTTTTCTCATTTCCATGAGTATCTGAAATAACAATGATTTTCATATTAAATTCCTCTTTCTTAGATTAATTTTTGAAACAACACTAAAAAAGGAGACTATATCATGAATAATTTATCCGCAAATGACATAAAAAAGCTCATCAAAATTGCAAAAACAAAATCTCCCGAGCAACTGCTGCGCTATTTGCCAAAAGACCAGTCAGATCAAGTGAAAAAAATAATGAAGGATAAAGAAATGACTGAAAAAATCATAAAATCTAAAACAGCGCAGGATATATTAAACAAATTTCAAAATGAAAAATAATTTTCAAATTTGGAGGTGAATTTTAAATTTATGGCAGATTTTTCAGAAATGCTCCAAAATATACTACAAACCGACGAAGGAAAACAAGGATTTGCTCAGGCGATGTCTATGCTGGAAGGGAGCCAAAAAAATCCAGAATCAGATGAAGGCTTTAAGCTGGATGATGGAGAAAAAAGTGAAAAAAATTTCGACTCCTTTCCAATAGATCCGACTATGTTGATAAAAATTCAAAAACTGTTTTCAAAAATCCCCAAACACGACAAAAACACAGAGTTCATCAAAGCTCTCAGGCCGCTTTTAAAACCAGAGCGCCAAGCCAAAGCGGATGAAGCAATAAAAATGATGAAAATTTTCGCCATGTTGCCAATTCTTCAAAAAAGCGGAATGCTCAGTCAAATATTTTCGAGTTGATTTTTCCTATATTTTAAATAGCTTTCTAAAATAATCGTCGCAGCCGCAGCATCCACAACTCTTTTCCTTTTTTTTCCTCTTGTGTTGGTTATATTCAAATACTGGTTGGCCAAAGCGGTTGATTGTCGTTCATCCCATAAAATAACAGAAATATTTAGCATTTTTTCAAGTTTTTTCGCAAATTTTCGACATTTTTTGGCCCTCTCGCCAATGCTTCCATCCATGTTTACGGGGTTCCCAACGACAACCATTTCAACTTCATTCGAAAAAACAGCAGAAAGGATTTTTTGAGCTAATCTTTCAAAATCGCTTTCATGAATCGTCTCAATCGGAGAGGCTAGAATTTCAGATTTATCACACACAGCAAGCCCTGTCCTGCAATCCCCCAAATCAACAGCCATAATTTTCATTGAAAAATATCACTTTCTTTTCTAAAATATATTAATCTTTTATTTTTAAATCAATTCACCAATCTTTAACTATTCCAACAATTTCATTTATGTCTTGTATATTATTGTCATCCATCCAGACTTGAATTCCCGAAAGAACGTCGAGCGGGCTATATGGATTTGTGAATATCGCGGTTCCAATTTGAAACGCCGACGCCCCCGCAATCATCATTTCAATCGCGTCTTCGGCTGAGCTTATTCCACCTCCCCCAACAATCGGGATTTTAACAGCCTTTCGAACCTGCCAAACCATCCTGACCGCAATCGGAAAAATCGCCGGACCCGACAGCCCTCCAACGTTGTTTTTTAAAATCGGCCGCCTGGTTTTAATATCTATCCTCATTCCAAGCACCGTGTTTATCAACGAAACAGCGTCAGCCCCCGCGCTTTCAACCGCTTTTGCAATTTCAGCAATCGACGTGACATTCGGCGACAGTTTAACCATCAACGGCTTGCTCGTCTTTTTTCTGACTTTGGAGACGACGTCAAATGCTGATTTGGCCGAAGTTCCAAAAGCCGCCCCCCCTTGCTTGACATTTGGACAAGATATGTTTAATTCTACCATATGTATATTGGTTTTGTCCAGCTTTTCTGCAATTTTTGCATATAGTTCTTCTGTGCCTGCTGCAATATTTGCGATGATTGTCGT
Organism: Oscillospiraceae bacterium; assembly: GCA_902798675.1. Taxonomy (GTDB): domain Bacteria; phylum Bacillota; class Clostridia; order Oscillospirales; family Ruminococcaceae; genus RUG12519. The sequence goes on along the minus strand of CADBXQ010000001.1, from coordinate 10,895 downwards.
GTTTTTTTGCATAAGCCATGGAAGGTCATGTTCAATAAAATGATCTATTCCCGGATTTTCAAGCCCAACAGAATTTAACATGCCCATTGGAGTTTCTGCGATTCTTGGCGATAAATTTCCCATTCTGGGCGTGTCTGTTGTCCCTTTAACAGAAATTCCGCCCAAATTAGACAGAGAGTAGAATTTTTCATATTCCCTGCCATATCCAAAAGTGCCTGACGCTGCGATAAGTGGGTTTTTGAATCTAACCCCCGCAACTTCAACCTCCATTTTTTTTGTCATAAAAAACCTCCTCCGCTTTAAAAACCGGGCCATCCTTGCAAACGTGCGCCGATTGTTTTTTCCCTTCTTTATATGTTATGCATTGACATCCAAGGCACGCCCCAACTCCGCAAGCCATTCGCCCTTCCATGGAAATTTCACAAAACATTTTAAAATTTTTGGCTATTTGGGAAATTTCTTTCAACATGGGTTTAGGTCCGCAGGCAGCAATCCTCGTGAAATCGTCGTTTTTAATTGACTCGAGTAAAAATTTTGTGACAAGTCCCTTTTTCGAATATGTCCCGTCATCAGTGCAAACGATGGTTTCTCCATGTTTTCGAAAATCTTCCTCTAAAATAACCAAATCCTTGGTTTTAAACCCAATTATTGATCTAACGAATCCTGCGCGTTTGGCAAGTTGAAGCAGCGGGGGAGTTCCAATTCCTCCTCCAACAATCAACAATTTTTCATTTGCGTCAATTTTTTTAAAGCCATTGCCGAGCGGCCCAACAACGTCCACATTTTTCCCAACCTCCCATTCGGCCATTTTCGAGGTCCCCTTGCCAACAACCGAAAAAACTATCCTGAATGAATTTTCAAATATTTCGCATATTGAAATTGGGCGCCGCAATGTGAATCCTTCAATGAATATATTGACAAATTGGCCTGGTTTCGCAAACTTTGCGATCAAACCACATTCCAAAACAAAGCTATATATTCCCCTTTGTAATAAATCTTTTTTCACAATCCTTGCTGTCGTTTTAAACATAATATCTCCTGTTTATAATAAAATTTTAACTATATTGTTGTTATGTCAATCATTTCAACATTATCTATATTTTTCTTGGTTTTTAAACTGTTAACAAGGGCGTTAGCTGTGTCGATTGACGTCAGGCAAGGGATTGATCGCTCAACAGTTTTTCTCCTGATTTTAACGCTGTCTCTTGCAGGATTTCGCCCTTTGGCTGAAGTTGATATAACATAACTGATTTTTTTGTTTTCAATCAATTTTAAAACATTATTTTCCCCTTCATGTATTTTTGAAACAGCATTACAAGGAGTCATATGTTTGTTCAAAAATGCAGCAGTGTTTGGCGTTGCGAAAAGTTCAAATCCAAGCTCTCGAAAATTTCGCGCAAGTTCTATGCAATCCGGCTTATCAGTGTCGCGGACGGTTATTAAAACGCGTTTGGAGTTGTTTTTTTGATCCTCATGATCCATATTATATCCCGCAGCCATCAAGCCTTTAACAAGCGCTTCGTCGAAATTTTTTGCAATTCCCAAAACCTCTCCGGTGGATTTCATCTCGGGGCCAAGCTGAGTGTCAACATTATGAAGCTTTTCAAAACTAAAAACTGGAACTTTAACCGCAACATATTCGCCGGCTGGATATAACCCTGTTCCAAATCCCAAGTCTTTAAGCCTTTTCCCAAACATAATTTTCGTCGCCAGGTCAACCATTGGAACCCCTGTGACCTTGCTAATATATGGAACTGTCCTTGAAGATCTTGGATTAACTTCAATAACATATACATCGTTATTATATATAACATACTGAATGTTGATCAAACCTTTAACTTTGAGGGAAATTGCCAGCCTTTTGGTATATTCAACAATCTTTTCTTTTATTTTCGACGACAAATTTTGAGCAGGATATACAGATATCGAATCCCCTGAATGAATTCCAGCGCGCTCAATATGCTCCATAATCCCTGGAATCAAAAAATCCTCTCCATCACATATAGCGTCGACTTCAACCTCAATTCCCATAACATATTTGTCTATTAAAATTGGATATCCGAGCTTGTTTTTGACAATAATTTTAATATATTCATAAATATCCTTGTCAGAGTGAGCAATAATCATATTCTGCCCCCCTAAAACATAGGATGGCCGCAAAATCACGGGATATCCCAATTTTTTCGCCGCTTCTATAGATTTTTCAAACGTGCGCTCAAATTTCAGATTGTTTTCATAATTTTTATCATCAATATGCTCTGGCGCGAGAGGAATTTCAGGCTCAAAAATGCTATAACTTTTTGGACGAGGGATTTCACATTTTTCAAGCAACTTATCAAATTTTTCACGGTCTTCAGCTATATCTATCGCCCTTGCTGACGTTCCCAGGATTTTAATGCCCATTTTATCGAGACTTTGGGTCAGTTTAATTGCCGTTTGCCCTCCAAACTGAACAACAACTCCCAGAGGCTTTTCGGTTTCTATGATATTTTTGACGTCCTCAATCGAAACAGGGTCAAAATATAGACGATCTGCAGTGTCAAAATCCGTCGAGACTGTTTCAGGATTATTGTTGCATATTATGGCTTCATATCCCATATCCTTCAAAGCCCAAACGCAATGAACGCAGCAATAGTCAAACTCAATCCCTTGCCCAATTCGAATCGGTCCAGATCCCAAAACCAAAACCCTCTTATTTTCAGACTCGCTCTGATGAACAAAATCTAAAGCCTCGTTTTCGTCGTCAAATGTCGAATAAAAATATGGCGTTGTCGCTGCAAATTCCGCAGCGCACGTGTCAACCATTTTGAATGCTGCGGCCTTTTTTTGATTTATTTTAGTTTTGCTCAAACGCTCAATTGTCGAATCCAAAAATCCCATATTTTTTGCTTTTATATATAAATCTTCGGTTAATTCATATATTTTGAGATCATGTTCAATATTTGCTAGATTGCGAAGTTTATATAAAAACCACTTGTCAATCTTGGTTATTTTATATATTTTATCAATTACATCTTCTTTGCTTTCTATATATTCTTTCATTTCATCCGCAAATTCAACAAAACTTTGCCTTTTAATCGCTTCATAAACCGCAAATATTCGCCTGTCGTCAACAATTTTCAACTTTTCAAAAAGCTGATTCATGCTCAAGTTTTCATATTCCGGCAATCCTAGCGTTTCAAGGCCAAGCTCCGCCCCTCGAACCGATTTCATTATAGCCTGTTCAAACGAGGGCGCAATGCTCATGACCTCTCCGGTTGCTTTCATCTGGGTTCCTAAATTTCGCTTTGCATACACAAATTTGTCGAAAGGCCACTTGGGGAATTTAACAACAACATAGTCAAGCGCCGGCTCAAAACAGGCGTATGTTGTTCCTGTGACTTGATTGACAATTTCATCAAGTGTATATCCAATTGCGATTTTGGTTGCAACCTTTGCGATCGGATATCCAGTTGCTTTTGAAGCAAGAGCTGATGAACGCGAAACCCTTGGATTGACTTCAATGACTCCATATTCAAATTTATCGGGATTCAGAGCAAACTGACAGTTACAGCCCCCTTCAACTTCAAGCTTGTTGATTATGTCTATTGATGCTTTTCGAAGAAGCTGATATTCCTTGTCGGAAAGGGTGAGTGCTGGAGCAACAACAATGCTATCGCCGGTGTGGACCCCAACAGGATCAAAATTTTCCATGGAGCAGACTGTGATGACGTTGGATTTTGCGTCCCGAATAACCTCAAATTCAATCTCCTTCCAGCCCGAAACGCATTTTTCAACCAGTATTTGATTAATTGGAGACTGCCTCAGGCCATTTTGCGCAATTTGCAAAAACTCTTCCCTTGTTTTGGCAATTCCCCCTCCGGTCCCTCCCAGAGTGAATGCTGGGCGAATGATCGCTGGCAGGCCGATTGTTTCAAGGCATTTTAGCGCGTCATCAACTTTTTCAACAACACAAGACGCAATGCATGGCTGCCCGATATCTTGCATGGTCTTTTTAAAAAGCTCTCGATCTTCAGCTCTGTCGATTGTTTCAGGGCGCGCTCCCAAAAGCCGAACTCCTCGACTTTCTAAAAATCCGCTTTTTGCAAGTTTCATTGAAATTGTAAGGCCTGTTTGGCCTCCAAGAGTTGAAAGCAGGCTGTCTGGCTTTTCGATGTCGATTATTTTTTCAATTGATTTTTCCAGCAGTGGTTCTATGTATATATGATCCGCCATTTTTTTATCAGTCATGATAGTTGCAGGGTTTGAATTAACCAAAACAACCTCCAGTCCCTCCTCTTTAAGCGCCCTGCAAGCTTGAGTCCCTGCATAATCAAATTCAGCTGCCTGCCCAATAATAATCGGCCCAGATCCAATAACCATAACCTTTTTGATGTCTTTATTTATCGGCATATTCTAAAATTCTCCTTTTGATTTTTATTTTTCTCAATAAGTCTAAAAAATCTGTCAAACAAATAGCCTGTGTCCAAAGGCCCTGCGCATGCTTCAGGGTGAAACTGAACTGTGAATGCTGGAATTTTTGTATATTCTATTCCTTCACAGGTTTTGTCGTTTGCATTATAGTGGCTCACCTTTCCAACGTCTTTTTCAAGGCTTTCTTCAACAACAGCATATCCGTGATTTTGAGAGGTTATGAAGGTTTTTCCAAGCGTTTTGTCGATAACAGGCTGATTTGCGCCCCTGTGGCCATATTTTAGCTTTTTTGTTTTTGCTCCATTTGCAAGCGCCAGAAGTTGATGCCCCAAACAGATTCCGAATATTGGAACTTCAAGTCTTTGAATTTTTTTCAGGTTATTGACAATTTCAACATTTTCAGCAGGATCCCCCGGCCCATTCGAAAGCATTATTCCGTCAGGCTCAAGCCTTTTAATTTGCTCCGCAGTTGCGTTGTAGGGAAGAGTTATGACGTTGGCTCCTCTTTGCAAAAGGCTTCGAATAATATTTCTCTTTGCTCCAAAATCCATCAAACATATTTTAAAATTTTTCTCTTTGCCAACATATTCGCCAAAAGGTTTGCTTATATTAGAAAAGTCTTGATATTTTTGTTGGCTTTTTGTTGAAACAGATTTTACAGCGTCTTTTATTTTGAATTTTCTAATCCGGTTTAAAATATCCGATTTATTGATATATTTTTCGGTTGTTATAGCGCAGTTCATAACCCCCTTTTCCCTGATTTTTCTTGTCAGTTTTCTGGTATCTATTCCCCAAATTGAAAGGACACCTTGCTCCCCAAGCCACTGATTTAAAGACTTTTGGCTTCTAAAGTTTGAAGGATTTGAGCATAATTCTCGAACAACATAGCCCGCCGGCCAAGCTTTTTGGCTTTCCATATCATTTTCATCAATTCCATAATTTCCGATTAAAGGAAAGGTCTGAACAACAATTTGCCCAAAATAACTCGGATCTGTCAGCGTTTCTAAATATCCCGTCATGGACGTTGTGAAGACGATTTCGCCAACTGCTGTCCCTTTTTTTCCAAAAGATTTTCCTAAAAATTCGCTCCCATCTTCAAGTATTAATCTCGCGGTTGTTTGGTTATTTTCATACATAATCCAGCCTCCAAATGTTAAATTTTATACAGTATGTGATAAAAAAATCAAATTTTTGATATAATATCGTCTTTCATGCGCAGAGCCTCGATTCTGGCCTCAACTGCAAATTTTTCAGGCAAACAATCATTTTTTTTCCACGCACACAAAATAGATCGAGAGCTGTTAACAATTGCCCCCAATCCATCTTTGAAAGCAAACGCGACGTCTTCGGCTTTGCCTCCCTGCGCCCCATATCCCGGAATTAGAAAAAACGTGTGGGGAAATTGTTGTCGAAAATTTTTTAATTCTTTGGGATATGTTGCTCCAACAACCGCCCCAACTCGACTATATCCATATTTTCCAATGCAATTTTTCCCCCATTCTTCACACATTTTTCCAACTCTTTCGCAAATAGTTTCTCCGCCCATCAATTTTTCGTCTTGAAGCTCTCCCGATGAATGGTTTGAAGTTTTCAGTAAAACGAATATGGATTTTTCACATTCATCACATTTTTTCAAAAGAGGCTTCACGCAATCGCTTCCAAGATATGCGTTAACCGTTAATGAATCGCTTCCAAACGCAGAATATTTTTTATTGCAAAACAACTCCGAATCGCCCAAATAGGCCTGGCAATAGGCGTCCATTGTTGGCCCAATGTCGTTTCTTTTGCCGTCTATGATAACATACATTCCCCTGCTTTTCGCGTGGGATATGGTTTTTTCAAGCGCACGAATCCCACAGCTTCCATAAAGTTCATAGTATGCAATTTGCGGCTTAACAGCAGGAACAACATCGCAAACAGCGTCGATAATTTGCATATTAAATTGAAAAATTGCATGCGCTGCTGCTTGGGGAGTGTTTCCAAACAAATCCATTGACATTTTTTTGATATAGTCTGGAATATGTGACAGTTTTGGATCCAGGCCAACAACGCTCGGGTTTTCCATTTTAACAATTTTTTCTATGAGCCTATCCACTCAAAACATCCTCTCAAAAATTTAATAAAGCCTTAATATATTCATGACAAAGCGTCAAATATTAATTTCCCATCACAAAATGTTTTAACAACCTTTCCGGTCAATGTTTTTCCTTTAAATGGAGAATTTTTTCCTTTAGAGCGAAATTTTTCAGGATTAACAGTCCATTTTTGATTTAGGTCAACTAAAGCCAAATCCGCTGGGCTTCCTTTTTGAATTTTTCCGCCCTGAATTTTTAAAATTTTGCAGGGATTGCGCGACATTTTTTCAACAATTTCCATCAAAGTCAACTTTTTAGTGTGGTAAAAATGCGTCAAGACGCAAGCCAGCGAAGTTTCAAGTCCAACAACTCCATTTGGCGCCGTCAAAAAGTTTGCTTTTTCGCATTCAGTGTGTGGCGCGTGGTCGGTTGCGACCAAATCGATGGTTCCGTCAATCAATCCGCGTTCAACTGCTGCCCTGTCTTTTTCTGTCCTAAGCGGCGGATTCATTCGATAATCTGCGTCTTTTTTTAAAAGCTCCTCCTCAGTCAACATAAAGTAATGAGGGCAGGTTTCGGCGCTTAATTTAACTCCCCGTTTTTTTGCGTCTCGAATCAAGTCAACGCTGCCAAAAGTGCTAACATGCGCTATGTGAACCGAAGAATTTGTTGCAGCAGCAATCGCAATTTCTCGAGCTGTGATCGAATCTTCGCTGGTTCTGTCTATACCCCGAATCTTGAGCTTTTGACTGATTTTCCCTTTGTTTACTATGCCTTGACCGACAATTTTTAAGTCCTCACAATGCGAAATCATTGGAAAGCCGAGTTTTTCTAATTTTTCCATGGCAAATTGAAGCAAAGCGGCGTTTGGGACAGGGCGTCCATCATCCGAAAAGCCAACCGCCCCATTTGCGATCAATTCTTCAAAATCAACCAATTCTTCTCCCAAAAGGCCTTTGGTTATTGCGGCAATTGGATATATTTTCACTTTAGCTTTTGAGGCTTCTTGTTTTATATAGCGAAGAATTTCTTCTGAATCAATTGCTGGATACGTGTTTGGCATGCAGGCAACAGACGTTACACCCCCCGCAGCAGCTGCTTCAGATCCTGATTTTATGTCTTCTTTTTGACAAAATCCAGGGTCTCTAAAATGAACGTGCATGTCAACAATTCCAGGAATGGCTGTTAAATTTTTTGCATCAATAGTTTGGGCATTGGAATATTTTAGATTGGTTCCTAAATTTTCAACAATCCCATCTTTAATCAGAATATCTAGACTTTTAATGTCATTATCCAGGACAACATTTGCGTTTTTGATCAAAAAAATCATAAAAAGCTCTCCAAAGTCAATTTTTAAAACAAACAGCGATATAATTTATTTTTCGTTTTTTTGAATTAGGGTGTTGAAAAAAATAAATTCATGGTATAAAATATAGATTGTTGGGCTCAAGCGGGGGTAATAAAGATCAAACCAGTCAAAAATAATATAAAAAAATCTGTTATATCACATTTTAATGATAAATAAACCAATATCTAGCTCATACAGTCTTGTTTAGCATTCAAATTTTAAAATAGCTCGCGGCACCTTCAACATTCATTATATACTAATAAAAATGGCTTGTCTAGTCCGCTTGCATCACATTTTTAAAATAAATTTTTAATAAGCAAGCAGGAATTATGAATTTATGAATGTGACATAAAAAATATAACACGCCTGTTGCTTTGAGTTGAGATATATTTTTAAGCGATATGGATTTAAATCGCACGGCAGTGAGAAGGAGGACTGAAAATGTCAGATTCTAAAATTAATGATGACCTTGAAATCCAAGCGTTTTTCAGAGTAAAAAAAAATAAGCTGATTTTGTTTTTATTTTTGCTCGGAACTATGGCGATATTTTATATTTGCAGTCTGCATGATGTGTATAAAAACGAACGATGTAACACATATTCTTTACTTCAAATTCCAATAATAATTGGTGCGTGCGTCGGGGGGCCCTTGATTGGGGTGATTTTGGCGGTTTTGGAAGCAGCTATGAATTTAGCAAATTCAAGCATGTCCAATTCATATGCCGCCGTTCTCAACTCTCCTTTTGCGGCTTTTGATGCGTGTGGATGTCGTTTTAGAGGAAACATCGTCTCAATTTTCATTTGTTTTTTATCGAATCTTGCGCTTGCTTTGGTTGCGGGATGGATCTTTAAAGCCTTAAAAAATCGCGGTCAATCCATTTGGAAAATGATTTTGGTTGCGATATCTGCAATTTTTAGCATCTTATTTTCTCATATTGTTGTGTTTTTTTTGTTTAATTTGTTTTTTGTGAATTTTTTGCCAAATATTTCATATAGTAAGGTTTTTATTGACTATATCAATTCACTAAATTGGACTTCATGCTTTTCCCAATGGACTGTGAATATAGTCATAGATCCGCTTATTGTCTATGCTGCAAGAATGATTATGAATCTTGATTAAATTCAAATGTTTAATTTATATATAGGTGTGTTGGATTTTTATGACAAACCCATTCAAATATTCAAATGACAATAAAAGATATCACACATGGAATTATTATTTGAAAAGCAAATTCGGGCGCAAGGTGTGTAAAACACCTGTGTATGGCGGCTTTACTTGCCCAAACATAGACGGATCAAAAGGCGTTGGAGGGTGTGTTTTTTGCTCTGGAAGGCCGGGTTTTGAGATTTTCATATGAAAAGCTGGATAGATTGAAATTTTTGTATGAACAGGCGCTGGATTGCAAAGATGTTGTTGGGCTTTGCATTGCAACCAGGGCGGATTGCTTGGAAGACGATGTGTGTGAATATTTGTCGATTTTAAACAAACAAACGAATTTATATGTTGAACTGGGACTTCAGACGATCCACGATCAAACCGCCAAAATTTTAAATAGGCTCCACACATATCGTGATTTTTTAAAAGGATACACTAAATTAATTTCCAGGGGAATCAAGGTTTGCATACACATCATGAACAGTTTACCAGGAGAAACCCCGCAAATGATGATTGAAACAGCGCGAGAGGTTTCAAAACTCGGTCCATTTGCGTTGAAAATTCATATGTTATATGTTGCAAAAAACACTATTTTAAAAAAATGGCATGACAGCAAAAAATTCACTCTCATGTCGCGCGATGACTATATTCAAACCGTTTGCGACCAGCTCGAAATTTTGTCTCCTGAAATTGTGATTGCGAGGCTGACGGGGGATTGCTTGAAAAAAGACCTTGTTGCTCCGATGTGGAGCCTGAAGAAGGTGACAATTCTAAATGATATAGATAAAGAACTTGTCAGGAGAAATTCATTTCAAGGCTGTAAATATACAAATTAGACTAAAATAATCTTTTGGAGTCGCAAATTTTCTAAACAAAAAATTAAAGATCGAGGCAAAAAAACATGAATAAGTTCAAAATATTTGATTGGCAGGAAAAACACTATATATTTTTAAAGCAGTGGTTTAAAGATAACTCCGATCCAAAATATAAAGAATTTCAGCAAAAAATTGTTAAAACCAAATTTCCAATAGTTGGGGTTAAGATGCCGCTGATTCGAAAGCTCGCAGCGAAAATTTTAGAAGGAAACGCTGAAAATTTTTTAAAAATATGTAAAAATCAAACCTTGGAAGAAATAATTTTAAAAGGGATTGTTATTTCAAAATTAAAAGTTGATTTTGAAAATTTGCTGTTAATTTTTGACGAATATATAAATATCATTGATAATTGGGCAGTTTGTGATATAGTCACAAATTCTCTAAAGTCCTTTTTAAAAAATCAGGAAAAGGGATATGAATATGTTAAAACATGCATAAATTCAACAAATCCTTGGAAAATTCGCATTGGCATAGTGGCAATGCTGTCATTTTATGTTAATGAAACATATATAGAAAAAATATTAAAACATAGCAGAAAAATCTCACAAAACAGCATTATTTATCAAACAAGCACTAATAATTCTTGTTTTTGTGACTACTATGTTAAAATGGCGAATGCATGGCTAATATCAACTTGTTTTGCTAAATTTCCGAATATATCTAAAAAATTCCTGGAATCCCAAAATATAGATCACGAAACATTTAAAATGCTCACTAGGAAAATTTTAGATTCCCACAGAGTTTCTGCGGATGATAAAGAATATATCAGATTGCTATATAAAAATCAACACTAATTTTTAAATTATCAAAACGACCACATAATATTTCACATCATGATATAAAATAAAGCGAGCAACAAACCATTATCACAATTTTGTTTTTGAAGCATTAAAATCAAAAATAAAAGAAATATTCGATCATTTTCCATGTCGGGAATTATATTTTGAATTAGCGACGAAAACATGTTTTGACTTTGTGGTTTTTTTGATTTTTTCGCCTCTTTTTTTGGAGGCGGACTGGAAAAATCGG